>JALVVU010000069.1 GCA_027023255.1 Desulfurococcales archaeon | reverse complement strand
TCATCGCTGAGTAGGGCGGCGTAGGTGTGGTACGCCCCGAAGACCGCGTCGACCCCGTGGAATATTAGTAGGTGCTCGTTACTCGATATCCTCACCGAGCAGTTACTGCCGGTCTTCCTCTCATTGCTTACCGGCATTAGCTCAGGGTACGCACGCGTGTCAAGCGGATTAACCACGGGCCCATCCCTAGGAGCTATTAGCGGAGCCCCTAACCCCAGGTCCTCGAACCACGGCCTAAGCACCATTAGGGAGTCGCTGAGTGGGAAGGTGTCCCTGTAATCCCTTATGATGGCTTCCCCGCCGTTGATGGGGTCCCTGAACCTCACGGGTTCCATGTGCTCGGGAACGTCGCTCCCCTCCCTCAGGGTTGATGTGAAGGTCAGCACGAATGATGATGCCCCAGCTACTGGCTTGTAGGGCATGACCGCCCTGACGTGGTATAGCTCCCTCCCACGCTTACCCACCAGCACGCGGGGGTCCTCAACCCTCTCCACGTAGACTAGCGGGTAGAGGGCTGGCTTGGCGCTGAGCCTTAGCCTGCCCTCAAGCTCCCTTAAGGGGACCCGCCCAACACATATGAATGTCCTCGACCCAGGGTCAGGTATTGGGTGGCTCCCCAGCGTTGATGTCCTCACGTACAGCACGGCATCCTCGCCGTCAATGAGTATGGCAGGGTTCGCCGCTATCCTTAAGGGGACTTGAAGCCCTGCGGGACTCCTTAAGTCGATGTCTGAACCCAGCAGGTACACCTTAACCTTAAATACCTCGCTCCCCGCCTTAAACGTCCTCTCAACCCTAGGCCTCCTCGACTTAGCCTCTGCGAGCTTACGTGCGAGCACGTCCTCGACCGCAGCACTCCTGCTGCTGAGGACCTTACTTAGGTACTCCACGTACTCATGGGTGCTTGGGTTAACAGTGCTGAACGCCCAAGCCTCATTAACCATGGCTCCTCCCCTAATCGACCGCAGCTCCTTGAGCCTCACACGCTTCCCTTAGAGCTTCTCGAGCTCGTCCTCGAGAACCTCTACACCTAACCCTGGCTTGTTGGGGATCCTTACGGTCCCTCCGTCCCGCTCTACCCCTCCCTTAACGGGTTCCTTCTTCAGGAATAGATCAGCGTCTAGGTCAACGTAATCCATGCCGCCTAACGCAGCTACTAGGTGGGCGGCGGCGGTTATGCCTAGTTTCGTCTCGTTCATGCACCCTATCATGAGCTTCGCTCCAGCCGCCTTAACAACGTGCCCGATCTCCAGCCCGCCTAGGATGCCTCCCGCCTTGGCTAGCTTTATGTTCACGCCGTCGCACGCGCCCCTTGTGAGGCACTCGAGGGCGTCGGCAGCGTCGTGTACGGACTCATCCAGCACTATAGGTACTGGTGAAGACGCCCTCAGCACTGCTAAGTCCCTTAACGCGCGTGCCGGTAGCGGCTGCTCAATCATCTCCACCTCGAGCTCAGCTAACTCACGAGCCAGCACGATCGCTTCCTTAAGGCTCCACGCCTGATTCGCGTCGACCCTCAGCCTCACCGATGGACCCACAGCGTCCCTAACAGCCTTAACCCTCTCTAGATCCTTGCTTAGGGGCCCGCCGAGCTTCACCTTAAGCACCTTAAACCCCTTCCCGACCCACTCACGCGCTTCCTCAGCCATTACTTCGGGCTCGTCAAGGCTTAACGTGTAGTCGCTCTCGAAGTCCGTCACCCACCCTCCGAGGAGCTTGTACGTCGGTAGGCCCGTGGCCTTCCCGGCTACGTCGAGCACCGCGGCCATGACTCCTGCCTTCGCGGCCGTGTTATGCCTCAACTCCTTGTTGAGGGTGCGCCACACGCGCCAGTACTCCGTTGGGTCTAAGCCCTCCAGCCTCGGCGCTAGGTGCTTGACCGCCGCCGCGATGGTGGTTACGGTGTCTCCAGTGATTTTGGGTGCGGGGGGCGCCTCACCCCACCCCACGATACCGTCTCGAGTCTCGATCATCACGAACACGGTTTCGGCGGAGGTGATGACGTCGTACGCTATGCGGAAGGGCTTGATCATCTCCGCCCTCGCCAGGTAGGCGCTGACGGAAGCTATCCTCACTACCGCCCCCGATAATTAAGTGCGCTCAGGCAATATATCGTTGGGCTTCATTAGGGTGGTTAACGCGTGCCTCAATACAATATTATTCGGGGATTACTCGAGGAATACTCAAGACTTATTAGCCTGACCCCTAGCTTCTCATGTGTACCATACTACCGGCGGTGGTAAGTGATGAAGGTACTCGTCATACATCCCCACCTACACTTCTTGGGTGGCAGCGAGGTTTTAACTAAGATACTCGTGTACGGGCTGGAGGAGCAGGGTTACGAGGCTGTTGTCTTGAGCAAGGACTTCCGCGAGGACCTCTTCAAGCCAACACCTAAGGTAACGCTCGAACGCTTCCGCATTATTAACGAGGAGGACAGCATTAAGGCGAGGCTGATCAACGTAATCCACACTCTAGACGAGGTCTTCAGGAAGCACGGGGAGTTGCTCCCCTTCATAATGATTCAGGAACCCATCTACGCCACCCTAGTTAAGGCGGTGAAGCCCGGAGCTAAGGTCGGGATGTACATTCACTTCCCGAAGGAGGAGGAGTTAACGCCCGAGAACCTCAAGAGGTTCCTCAACAACTACCGCTTCCCCAACATGTACGACTGCTTCTACCGCGTCCCAGAACTCCACATAACCAACTCAAACTACACTGCTAGGGCCCTCTACAAGCTCTACGGGATACCCAGCAACGTGGTTTACCCCGCGATACCGAAGGAGTACTACGAGGCGGGCGAGGAGGTGGACATTAAGGAGAAGAAGCCCCGCATCATAAGCGTAGCCCGCTTCGTCCCCCAGAAAAGGCTCGACGTCCTCATACAGTGGTTCAAGGAAAGGATAAAGCCCGAGGTGCCTGACGCGTCCCTACTCATCATCGGCATACCTGACTCACGCTACATGGACCACTACGAGAAACTCAAGGAACTAGCCTCAAGCACCGAAGGAGTGGAGCTAATCGACAGGCCCATGAAGCCCGCTGAGCTAGCCAAGCACTACCGGGCATCGAAGGTATACGTCCACCTAAGGATAGGTGAGCACTTCGGCATGGCTCCGGTCGAGGCAATGACCCAAGCAACAATACCCGTAGTGCCTAAGAAAACCGGGCTAGCCGAACTAATAGTGAACGGGTACAACGGCTACGCCTACGAAAACGACGAAGA
>JALVVU010000068.1 GCA_027023255.1 Desulfurococcales archaeon | reverse complement strand
ACCTCAGTATCCGCTTTCGACGCCAGGATAACCTCCCATTGAGGGGATCGCATACGTATCATCCTGGAATGCTCTGCGCTCATGCTAACAGACTTGTCTAGGAATAACGTGACGTTGCTGGGTCTCAGCTCGTCTACCGCGTCCTTGACGAGTTTAATAGCATTCATAATCGATGGTGCTGAGAAGTTCCTGATCTTCATGCTTCTTAAATCCCTCACTATACCGTCATCGCATAGGTAAAGCGTTAATCCCTCGATGGCTGCAGCCACTGTCAATAGCACGTTGTATCCGTCAATGATCAAGTGACGTCCTCGAATCTCACTAACTGTCTTTTCTCGGATAAAGGTAACGTCGTTATCGCTGTGTATGCATCGGTAAAGCAGCATCCTCTCTTCCTTAGTCAATAAATACCTTGACGTAACTAGATTTAACGCACCTCTTGACTTGTATCCTCGGTTGAGCAGGTATTTATAATCGATTAGTGCTTCAAGTAGCTCTCGACGTAGGTGCTTTTCAGGATCTTTTGTCATGTTGTCTTACCTGTCATTGCCGTTAACTGTCTTCGTAGGGCATCACGTATGTTCTCTAGTAGTTCCTGGGTTGCTGGCTTAGGTATGAACCCCGAAGCGTGAGTTGGTTTGCCGCCTCCTCTCCCACCAAGTTCCTCGACGATCGCCCGTAGCAACGTGTTAACTGGTGCTCTCCTTGCTGCGTGTTCTCCTGCCGCGCACTCAATGCGTGTACCGCTTTCTGTGGGTACTAAGATGAAAGCTATGAAGTTCTTTTCTTCTTTGCTTACCCGCAGTAATAGTTCACTGGTGATCTCTTTATCCTCTATTTCTAGCTTAATAATGGAGAACCTTATGCCGTCAATTTCCTCAGAACCACGTAATACTTTTTCACGCATGTACTCTAGGTACTCTTTCCTATATTTAGTTAGGAGGTTGCGCAGCCTGCTTAGATCCTCAATTACAGCCTTAGCCTTCTGTAGGGCATCTCCTCCTAGGATTCGTGAGACCTCCGCAATCCTACCTTCCAGCTCCCTAGCGTGAATAGCAACGTTGGTTCCGGCTACGTACTCTAACCTGACGACGCCGTCAGCTATTCTATCGACATTAACAATCTTTATCGCGCCTACCTCCCGCGTGTTCGTTACGTGAGTTCCGAAGCACGCTTCAGCGTCTAAGCCCTCGATCTCGACGACCCTTATAGTTGGTTCAAGAACGACTCCACCCTCGTATAGTCTGAATCCGTACTTAGCTTCGGCCTCGTACTTATTCATGTACGCGGTGTTAACCCGTAGTCCTTCATTAATGACTTCATTAGCTAGATCCTCTATTTTATGGATCTCCTCCTTAGTCAATGGTTTGTAGTGAGTTATGTCCAGTCTAGCCCTATCTAGGCTTTTCTCCGCGCCTGCTTGCCATACGTGCTCTCCGAGTATCCTACGGCATGCTCCGAGAATGATGTGTGTTGCTGTATGGTGCCTCATTAACGTGAATCTGCGGTGCCAGTCTATTACGCCATGAACCTTCAGTCCTTTCACGTCTGACGGTACGGGTTTCTCAAGGACGTGAACAACTACGCCACCTACCTTCTGAACATCAACCACGTGGAACTTACCAATGCTCCCTATTTCTAGGTAGCCCGTATCTGGGGCCTGACCACCACCTTCAGGGTAGAAGGCCGTCCTGTCCAGTACTACGTACTTGTCCTTAGCGAATAGTATTTGCCCGTGAAACTCCCTTAGGTAAGGATCTTTATGGAACAATAGCTCCGTAGGCTTCAATGGTTTGACCCTCTCAACGATCTCTGGCGGTAACTTGCTGACCTTGCCCTTCTTTATGGGTGCTTTCCCGTGCTTTGCTGCAACTATGGCGTAGAAGTTGGACGGTACCTTAACATTCACGCCTAGGCGGGACGCTATCTCCACCACGAGGTCAGGTGGGATGCCGTGACTATCGTATAGCTTCACTAGCTCATCAGTGCTTAAACCGGGACTACCTTTCTTCAAGTACCTGCGGACGAGTTGCGGTGCTTTCTTTACGGTGTCCATGAATTTCCTTAATTCGTACTTAGTTACGTCATGGATGTAGTCCATTCTCTCAGAAATCTGCGGGAATGTTCGTTTCCAGTATGTTGATTGCAGCTGGAAGAGTTCGCTGATGGTATCGTCGTTCAGCATGTCAAGCAGTGTTAATATCCTGAATATTCTCCTGAGCACTAACCTTGCTAGGTAACCTTCACCCGTGTTTGATGGGACTATCCCGTCTGAGAGCATTAATGCGGATGTCCTGACGTGATCGAGTAACGCCAGAACCATTATTTCCTTGTCGAGGTATTTCCCTATCTCCTCCTCACTCAAGCCTAATTCCTTAGCGACATTGCGCTTTAAGATAGCGTACTTCTCCGGGTCCTTAGGATTGAGCTTACCTACGTATTTTATTGCACTATAAAGTACCTCCTCCGGGGGTTCCTGCACGTTCAGCACCTTATGGTACTTATGCACGAGGTCGCCGTAGATGGCATGGAAGGCTGTGGGGACGCGTTGCGTGAACCACGCTATCCTTTCTATACCATATCCAGTATCTACGACCTTTATCGGCATCTCGCGGTATGATCCATCATGTTCCTCGTACATCATGAACACTAAGGTTGCTAGTTCCAGCCCGCCCACTGCCACTTCGAATGAGGGGCCAGCGTTTCCTCCGCCTTCCCACCATGATTCCTTGAATACTAACTCGCTTTCCGGGATACCTATCTCTTTTGTGAAGAACTCGCGGGCAAGCTCCACAGTTTCGTCCGAGAAGTATACTTTCTTGTTCTCGTAGTTGAAGGCGTGATGACCTCCCATTATGAAGCTCGTTAAGTGCCTGCCAAAGGTGAAGCCCACACTATCTAAGTCCTCTAGCCTTATGCATGGCTGTGCTATTACTAAGGGGTTGGCTGGCGGGGGGACTATGCCGGACGTCACGTGCGGCTGGAACACGACTATGGAAGCGATCGTGAGGTACAGGTCGTCCCTCCACCTAGCAACGACTGGGTATGGCTCTATTACCTCGTGACCGTTTCTCTCAAAGAACTTTAGGAATTTCTGTCTAGCTTCCTCGACACTCAAGGGTGGAGATCCTATCTTGAGGTTGAAGAAATAATAGTCACTGCAGGGTGCATCCCCACAGTTAGGTCTCTCGTCGAGAGACCAGAAAAATTCCCCGCAGATCGGGCATTTCTGTCTGATGTACCCTCGTTCACGGAACATCCTAACCCTGT
>JALVVU010000067.1 GCA_027023255.1 Desulfurococcales archaeon | reverse complement strand
CGCGGAGGAATGCTTAACCCTAACTAAGGCATCGAGCATCGAGGAAGGCGCGTCCAAGATAAAGTCGCTAGGCCCTGAAGTAGTGATCGTTAAGATGGGTGCTGAGGGAGTCTACGTGCTTTCAGAGAACCTCAGCGAGAGGTTCGAGGCGTTCAGGGTGCCGAAGGTCAAGGACGCCACCGGGGCCGGCGACGCCTTCGCGGCAGGCCTACTAACGGCGATGACCCGCGGATGGGACCTCAAAGAAGCGGTAAGGTACGGGCTTGCGGTAGCCGCCATAAAGATTACTAGGCTGGGATCAAGCGCCATACCAACACATAAGGAAGTAATGAACCTGCTTAAGTCAACGTGAAGCGACTAGCTAGCCTACTCCTGAAGTATCTTCTTAATCAACACGTTAAACATCATGTCAGCAACTGTTCTATCCTTACACGCCGCACGCATGACCTCCCTACACTTATCCATATCCTTAACGCACACATCCTCAAAACCCTCTCCGAAAAGCTTCATTGAATAAATATTAAGGGTGAGGAGAAGACCGGGAGCCACACTCGTTGCATGCCTCCTTAGCTTCGCCTTAAGCTCTTCAACCCTTAACTCACTCACGGGCCTCACCCCTTTCCTCCTTCCTTAAGGAATTCACGGTGTTCATGAATTCCTTCCTTAGCCTCTCAACAACGTACTTCAGCTCAGTATCGAGTATCGTTATTGGCCTGAGTATGTGCTTGCCCTTAACCACGCGTAGGTTGAAGCACTCCCTCTCTTCATTTAACGTGACCTCAATCACTATATTACTTAAGGTGTTGAGGGCTGGCGGCGGGTCAGGATGCGAGGGGCTCGTCCTGAATACCCTTAACGTGGTTATACCTAGTTCAGTATCCATTACATGGTATATGGAGAGCATTTTATTGATCTCCTCAAGGCCGTAAAGCTCAACTAGCTTCTCATACCCAGTAACGGTTAGGATATCTATCCCGCCTAACTTCGGGTCACTATAGTACAGGTAATGCGGTACCTGCTTCTGTAGAACCTTAACAGGGATCTCTACGACCCTGTCCTTAAGAATCGTTCCCAGCATTCTCTCCTCTTCTAGGAGGTGTTCGTCTCTTTTTCCGAAGTAGATGATGCCCACCTTAATATTGCTTCGTATCGCCTCTAACCCTATCTTTAGGACTAGGTAAGGGTAGAGAAGGCCTAGACCTGAGGCAGGATACTTAACTATGATTGCTATCTGTGTTCCAGGCTCTATTTCCCTACCAAGGAGTTTTACGGGCACATCACCGTCAATCCTTAGGGGCTTTCTCCTTCCTTTTAGTCTCTCGGCAAGAGCCTTACTGATGGCGTTTAATGCTTTCACACCCTTACTCGATATGTCGAAGTATATTGGGTACGTGGGGACAAACCTGGTTCTGAACTTAAGGATCCGCAGGCACCTAGGGAACACCGCGTCTGGATCGTAGTTAAGTCTAACTACTACGTCTGCTAGGTACTCTAGGAGCGATATGTCCGGATCCTGTTCTGTGAGCTTATCGCACACCATCATTACGAGGACGTTCTGCGCGGACGCTATCTTGTAGATGACTGTGTGGAGCCATGCCCTCTTCTTAGCGTATGACTCAAGTATCTTCATTAACGGGGTCACGCTGTCGATTATGACCATGTCGTAGCCTTCTAAAACATTCTTTATGATCTCCTCGGTCACCACCTCAATTAAGTACTCGTCCCCTAAGGTAGGGCACTCGATAACCTTCACCTTACCCTCCCGGATTCTGGACTCTAAGTCGCACCCTAGACTCTTAGCAACCTCAATGAGCTTATTCGAGCACTCATTAGACGTCACGTAAAGCACCCTAGCCCTGCCCTCACGCACGTTCCTGCAGAGCGTCATTAGGGCGAGGGACGTCTTACCAGTTCCGGGTCTTCCCTCAAGCAAGACAACATAGTTAGATGGGATCTCACTAATGATGTCATCCAACTCAGGCATACCAAATACTTTCCCAGCCCTCTCTCCTCCAACCTTACCGCTAATAACATCCATGACCATTCACGCTTCTCAAGAATATAATAAGACAAACCATATATAAAGCAAACTATCCTAAGTGAGGCTTTAAAGCCGTAGTAATGTTTTTAAATTACCTAATAGACATCTAAGGCCTAAAATTATTTAAGGAGCTAAAGTAATTGGCTGAATAATGGTTAGGTTGCAGTAAAACGTACATGCTTGAGTATTGGTGAATACCTGAAAAAACTTTCGTGCTAGGGGGTGATGAAATCGGTTTGACTTCATCTGTGGTCATGATTGACTTAGCTGGTTAGTGAGTGCTTACTTCGATGGCTTAGCGGCTCTCTCTAGGAATCCACGTACCTTATTCACTTCCTCGTCGCTCACCACGTCCTCGTAGCAGAACCACCAGTCGAAGCACTTGTACTTCTTCATCCTCTCACTAGCCTCCTGGATCGTTGTTGCTGGCGGCACTATGACTGCCTTACCTATTAGCTCGTTGTTCGGCCAGTTGGCGGGGGTTGCCCTGCCGTACTTGTCGTTTATCTGGAGTGCCTTAACGACCCTCAGTATTTCGTCCACTAGCCTGCCTACGTTGAGCGGGTAGTACAGTATGGTTCTGATGACGCCCTTATCATCCACTATGAACACTGCCCTCACGGTGTGGGTTGCTGACTCCGCGTGAAGCATCCCGAGCTTCCTAGCTACACTGCCCTGCGGATCAGCGATTATCGGGAAGGGTACCTCAACCCCTAACTTCTCCTTGATCCACTCAATCCACTTTATGTGGCTGAAGGTGCTGTCGACGCTTAACCCTATTAGCTCGGCACCTAACGCCTTGAAGTCCTCGTAGCGCTTAGCGAACGCGACGAACTCCGTCGTGCAGACCGGGGTGAAGTCCGCTGGGTGGCTGAAGAGCACGAACCACTTCCCAGCGTAGTCGTCAGGTAGTTTCTTAGGGCCGTGCGTAGTCATTACCTTCATTTCAGGGAACTTCTCACCTATTAATGGGATCTGACCTGGCATTTCCTGATCCCTCCACTACATAATTAGCTTTAGATGCTTATAAACTTAACTGGATCTGTACATCATCTTAACTAAAAGATTAGCAATACTAACTAATCACGGCAAGAAACTTTTGATCTCCTTAATGAGAGGCGTTACCCTAAACAAGTCATCTAAGGCACGATGCTCTAAGGGCAGACGATTCGTTTGATTTTAAATAGGTGTTCCTTAAGATTAATTAGTAACTCACAAGGGGTGATGAAG
>JALVVU010000066.1 GCA_027023255.1 Desulfurococcales archaeon | reverse complement strand
ATGCCGCAGGCTTTTCTAACGTTTGACTCGCTATACACGATAATCTGGCTGTTGCCAGCCATAACGCCCGGAGGTATCGGGATATTCGAGTTCATCCAGATGCTCCTCTTAAGCTACATAGGTGTTGGGGTACAGGAAGCGGCGACAATGAGTATAGTGTCGAGGATATACTACGTTGTCGGTGAGTACCCGTTATTCATAGCGTCGGTAGCGGCTCTGGGGTACAGTGTTAAGTCCTTCATAAGTCAAGCCTTCGGTGGTGGCAGCAATCAGCAAAAACACAGCGCCACGACCTAGCACGGAGCTTAGTGTGAGGTACCGCATTGTCCTTATTAGGGTGCTCGACCAAGTTCTTTAGGTGCGTTAAAGGTTGGCTGTGAACAAGGAGGAAATACGGAAAAGGGTCATAGAGGCTCTGAAGCAAGTTTACGACCCGGAAATACCGATCAATGTGTGGGACCTAGGGTTAATTTACGATGTCAACGTCACCGATGATGGGGTCGTGAATATTAAGATGACGCTCACAGCGCCTGGCTGCCCCCTTGCAAACATGATAGCTTACAAGGTTTACTTAGCGGCACAAAGCGTCGAAGGCGTTAAGAACGTGAATGTGGATGTAGTGTTCGATCCTCCCTGGGATCCAACTAGGATGACGCCTGAAGGGCGCCGGAAGTTCAAGGAGTTAATGGGATACGACATTGTTGAAGCGTATGAGAGTAGCAGGAGGGGAGGAAGTTGAGCCCTGTTGAAGAGCACAGGAAAGCCGCAGAAAGCTTAGTGGTTCGCTTCTGCGCTGTCGTAACCAGCGACGCTGTTTATGAGGGGCGGCGACGAGATGAGGTAACGCCGCTCGTGGCTTCCTTAGTGACTGACGCTGGACACATACTCGTTAATGCTGTCATCGTTCCGAATAAGCGTGAGGAGATAAGGAGAGCTATTACTGTGGCAGCAAAGGAATGTGATGTGGTCATAGTCACAGGAGGTACGGGGATAAGTCGGAGGGACTTGTCTGTGGATGTCGCGAAGGAATTATGCGTTAAGGACTTACCTGGGTTTGGAGAGCTCTTCAGATACTTAACGTTCACAAGGCATGGTACGGCGGCAATAGCTACTCGTGCGTTCGCCTGCGTTACTGACTCTGCATTAATCTTCGTTACGCCGGGCTCCAAGGACGCCGTTAAGATGGCACTTAACGAATTAATTCTGCCTGAGGTCAGGCACCTCGTGTACGAGACCAGGAAGTCCTAGCAATCCGCAACGTAGTTAATTATTTTCCCTAGCCACAGCATATTCTCGGAGGAGTTAGTCTTGAGTGCCGGGTTGAAGGCATACATTTCAGTTGATCTTGAAGGCATTCCGGGCGTTGCAGGCCTACTGCAGCTAATCCCTGGTCAACCTCTCTACGGGGATGCGAGAAAGTTAATTACTTTAATCGCGGATTCGGTTGCTGAGGAACTCTATAATTGTGGATTCGAGCATGTGGTCATAGCTGATAGTCACGGATACATGACTAACGTTATCTACACGGAACTCAAAACTAGCGCTTGGCTCCTTCAGGGATTCCCAAGGCCTTTCTCGATGGTGCATGGTTTAGAGAAGGAGAGGTACGATGCCGTCCTCTTCATTGGTTACCATGCCCCAGCAGGTTCAAGCGAAGCGTACCTCAGCCACACGATGAGTTCATCCACTATTCAGAGGGTCTACGTGAATGGGGAACTGGCGAGTGAGTACTACCTTAATGCTTTGTACGCAGGTAAGTACGGTGTGCCCGTAGTGATGGTTGCTGGCGACGAGGCGTTAAGGGAGCACGTGAAAAAGCACACGCCGTGGGCAGTGTTCATTCCGCTAAAGAAGGGTGTGGCGTGGTCAGCCTCCCTTAATCCGCCGCTACATGAGATAGTGCAGAAACTTAAGGAGGGTGTGAAGGAGGCGTGGAACGTCCTAAAATCCGGTAAGGCACGTCCACTTAAACTCGCTAACGGTGCGGAAGTGATGGTTGAGGTTAAGAGGGAGATTGTGGCTGAGCTCGCGAGTCTTATCCCAGGCGCTGAACGTGTCGACGCGTTCACCATTAGGTTCAAGGCTAAGGACGCTGTCGATGTGCTTAGGTTCGTGGAGCTAGTGACCTTCCTGGGTGCAGCTACTAAGATGTTGCTACCGAGGTAATCTCTACTCCTCTTCCTCCTCTTCGCCGCCAACCTCTTCTGACTCGGTACTATACCTTTTCATGAAATCCATTAGATCCTCCTCTAGCACTATTGGGTACATTATTAGGAGCGCGTCTCCCGGTTCAGCGACGAGCTTGCCGATATTGTATGGTGTGATAGCTATCCAGTCACCCTGCTTCTTAACGGCCAAGACAGTCGCTCCTAGTTCCTCAAGCTCGTCGGCTAGCTTGGCTATGTTCACTTTTGATGCAACGTAGAATAGCCGAACTTTTTCACCTGATCCCTCAACCATACGTGAAAGCACTTCCTTGTACTCGTCCTTCGCAGGAAGCGTTAACGCGTATGCGAACGCGTCCGTAACGTCCTCAAGCCTAGTCACTAGCGTAAGGAGTGAGAACTTGTCCTTGGAGTCGAGGTTGTTGGAGTCCATGATCATTTCCGAGACCTTCAGCCTTAGCTTGTCGAAGAATATTTCTATCTCCATGACTTCTTCAATCATTTCAGGATCCTGTGCTTTGAGTTGATAGTGGGCTAAGTCATTGAGCAGGTTTATTATATCTATCATGGAGTCTATGTGACCCATAATTGTCTCTATTCCTGGCGGTGGCTCCATACCTGTTATTTCTTCTAACCCTATAGACTTCAGTAGGTCATTCACGTTCTCCTTCACACCTGAGAAGTAAACCACGTCGCCTGGACGCACGACCTCATTCTCATCAGGGATTAGGATCCACGCCGACTTCCTTAGTATGGCTATTGGCTCGACAGCGTATTCTTCTTGGATCCAGCCCATCGTCTTGCCTGCCAACTTATTCCCGGGTACCTTAGCTCTGATCACGTCGCTTAAGAAAACGTAGTACCGGTAGAGTTCGTTACTTGGTCTGTAACCCATTAACGTTAAGAACGCTAGGTCCTTGAAGGCATCCGTTATCTTGTCTACTCCTAAGACGTAAATGTAAAGGGGGAGCGAGCCCATAGCTTTGCTTATGTTGTGACCCACAGTTAGTGAGGCATGGATGAGTAACTGGTAGGCAGTGTTGTCGATGGTATTCTCGAGTTCGATAATGTGTCTAGCTACGGTTTCCTCTCCCGAAAGATAGGAGTACGTACCAAGCTCAATTATGGTTTTCAGGTAAAGGTTCAGCGCATGTAGGGCGTCAGTGACGGTTATGGGTTCATACCTTACAGGTTCGTGTTTTAGGTGTAATCTTTTATGTAAATCCTCATCTTTACTAGGCCATCTACTCATCCTGCTCTTCCAAACCTCCTTCAACCTAAGTGTCTCTACGGAATTTAAAGTATTGCTAACTCCGCGTTACTTCAGAATGTTTGCCGAGCCTAGGAGCTCGTCACGTAGGTTTGTCTTGAATATGAAAACGCTTAGTGCCTTAGAAGTGATCCTCGACTTACCCACAAATAAGTACGCTTGACTGTCCTTTACGTTTAAACCTACGAGGACGTGCACCGGTTGCCATGTCGTTGGCGGTATTGGCTTATCTAGGCATAGCCCCTTCAGTATGTCCCTAAGTATTCCTAGGTTCACGTGAAGAATGCGCTCCCGCACTCTAACGTTCGGATCCACGAACGGAAATCGAAGAATATTCCTCTGCTGACGGGGCTCCACGTACTCCTCAGGGATGTCCTCCTCCAGTAACTTGAGAGCTGTTGACGGGTTTGAGAGGGCGCTCCACATCCTTGACGCGTCAGAAAGCAGCCCCGACATGCCTTGCTCGACACGTTTAACTATTCTCGCGCTGAACGAGGGTTCCCCCACGACCTGAATGTTCCTAGGTAACCTCCTAATAAGGAGGAACCTAGCGATGCTGGAGTTAAGTTTGGGGGCGACGTAACAGTCAATAAGGTACTTATCCCTCCGCCCCCTGCATCCACTGAACTCAGCTATTGCGGCCGGCAACCAAAAGAATACTAACTCACGTCGGTCAATAGCACTACTTGGCTCAGCCCATATGAACGTCGTTGTCACCGTTGAGAGGATTCCTACAGCTTTTAAAGGTATTTATGGAGAGCTAACCGTTTTATTTTTCTTCATGACACGTAGGGTGGCGAGGTAGTGGGACTCATGGAAGAGGAAAGGGTGCTCCTCCCCGAGCGACAATACCGATTGGTTAAAGCGTTAGCGGGCATGGGAGGAAGAGCCGAAGCCTCACGACTTGCGGAAGCTGTCGGCAGGAAGCAAAGTGACATAATGAGAGACCTAGCTGAGCTTGAGTCTAAAAACCTAGTTAAGGTTCTCCGGGTTAAGACCTGGCATGTGTGCCTTTCACCCGACGGCAGAAGGTATTTAAAGGAAGGGTTACCGGAGGAGAGACTGCTCAAAATCGTTGGGGTGCGAAGAGAGTTCCCGTCAGTTAAGGAGTTAGCTAAGGCCTGCGGTCTAAGCAGGAATGAATTCGCGGCGGCTTTCGGCAGGCTTAGGAAGTACGGTGCGGTTAAGGTTGTTTCTGGTAAGGTGATTTACTCTGGCGACGGTGTCGAGAAGTTACTAAGCGACATAAGGAGAACGAGAGAGCTACTGGGGAATATCTCAGAGTGCATTCATGTGCGTGAGTTACCTGAATGGGTGGCGGAGCTCAAGCGACGTGGTATGGTTGAGGTTACTGAGAGTAGGGTCGTAGAGGTTGAGGCTACGGAAACCCTTAGGGAATTACTGGAGGCGGGAAGGGTATCCGAAGCCCCCCTAATAACTAGGATCACGTCAGAGGTCATCGTAAGCGGTAAGTGGAGAGGGGCGATACTTAAGGAGTTCGACCTCAGCATCGAGGTCCCTGTGAAGTACCCCAGCAGGAAGCACCCGTACGTCGAGTTCCTCAACCACGTCAGAGAGGTTGTCGAGTCAATGGGGTTCGTCGAAGCTAAGGGGCCTCACGTGGAGACAGCCCTCTGGAACTTCGACGTCCTCTTCGTCCCGCAATACCACCCGGCTAGGAGGGAGAGCGATGTTTACTTCGTCGCTGGGGAGACCGTAGGTGTTGCACCCTCTGACGTGCTGGAGAGGACGCGGGAGGTTCATGAGAGGGTGTGGAAGTACAGGTGGGATCCTAGGGAAGCCCTGAAGCTCGTTCTGAGAACCCACACAACTCCTGTGTCCATGAGAACCATATACTCTAGGAAGGAGGGAGAGTACAGGGTATACTCGCTAGACCGGGTCTTCAGACCAGACACGCCTGACCCAACCCACTTAATGGAGTTCCATCAGCTCGAAGGCATAATTGTTGGGAAGCACGTGACGTTCAAGCACTTACTGGGGTTCTTCAAGGAATTCGCTAAGAGGTTAGGGTTAGGGGAAGTAAGGTTTAGGCCCGCCTACTTCCCGTTCACGGAACCCAGCGTTGAGGGTTACATAAAACACCCTAAGCTAGGGTGGATAGAGGTGTTCCCCGGAGGCATGTTTAGGCCAGAGGTACTCTACGCTGTCGGGCTGAAGGGCCATAACGTTGCGGCGTGGGGTATAGGTATTGACAGGATAGCGATGATGGTTCTAAACATGAACGACATCCGTAACCTCTACACAAACGATGTCGGCATAATTAGGTCAACACCGCTTCCGAAGGAGGTGATGCGTTAATGCCGATAGTTGAGGTCTCATTCACGGATCTTCAAAGACTTGCTAGGAAGAACATTAGTAGTGAGGAACTACTGAAAGCACTGGAGCTAATGAAAGGTGAGGTGGAGGAGGTTAGCGGTGACAGCATAGTCTTTGAGGCAAGCCATGACAGGCCAGACTTGTTTTCAGCTGAAGGTCTTGGGAGAGCGCTACGGTACTTACTAGGGGTGGAGGAACCTCCTAGTGCACCCCCTGTGAGTGGCGATATGACTGAGCTTAGGATAGTTAATCCCCCAAGGTACAGGCCTTACGCATACATATCCATAGTTAAGGGTGTTGAACTAGACGATGAAGCCATAAGGCAGCTATTCCAGCTTCAAGAGAAACTACACGCCACGTACTGCCGTGACAGGGCGTTAGTATCCATAGGTCTCTACGATCTGGACAAGGTGAAGCCCCCAATAATCTACACGTCAGTTAGCGATGGCCGTTACGTCCCGCTAGGCTACTCTGAGGAGATGAGCCTCAAGGAAATCCTTGAGAAAACCGAGAAAGGCGTGAAGTACGCCCACCTAGTTAAAGAGGGAGAATACCCTCTCCTCACGGACTCCGAGGGACAGGTGCTATCATTCCCTCCAATCCTAAATGCGGAGTGGAATAAGGTCACCCCAGAAACAAAGAACATAATCATAGACGTGACCGGTACGGAACCCCACCTAATGATGCGTGTACTGAACGTCATGACCTACGCAGTCCTTGAAAGAGGCTACGGCAAAGCCCTTATAATGAGGGCGAAGGTGGTCGGCGGAGCCCCAGACAACCCCTACCCAACAACCCCTCATCTAGAAGGGAAGTTATTCAGCGTTCACGTTGAGGATGCAGAGTCCCTTCTCGGTCTACGGGTGAGCGCTGAGGACATACCAGTACTGCTGAAGCGCATGGGATACGCTGTTACCTCCATTACCTCAGACGGCGTCAGGGTCTGGGTGCCGCCATACAGGGTTGATGTACATGGTGTTGTAGACATAATCGAGGATCTCGCCATCTCGTATGGATATAATGAGCTCCCCACGGAAACACTACCTCCAACGCACTTTAGCGGTAGGTCGAGCATAGAGCACCTAACAAGGATTATTAGAGATATAATGGTTGGGCTAGGATTCGATGAGGTTGTGAACTTCATGTTAATAGATCCTGATATCTTGAAATTAGTCACCGATGAACCCTTCGTCACCGTCGCTAACCCGAAAATGAAGACCTACTCTGCTCTCAGAAACTGCATGCTTGCCTCAATACTGATTGCCGGTAAGGTAAACTCGGAGAAGATGGGTGAGGTTGAGGTCTTCGAGGTAGGGGACTACGTCATCCCTAAGCAACATGATGCCGAAAGCGTACGTGGTATGGCGTTCCTGCTCATGGGCGATAAGTACACGCTCACCGATGGACTGGTAACGGCTAAGTCCGTAGCCCTAACACTAGGGCTAGAGTACAGGTTCGAACCATACGAAGGTAAACCATACATCCGTGGGCGCGCAGCAAAGGTTTTCCTCAACGATGTAGAGGTCGGACGAGTAGGGGAGGTACACCCAGAGGTCCTGGTGGAGCTAAGGTTAACGAAGCCTGTGGTTGCCGGTGAATTTAACCTAACTAAGATCCTTCGTGAGATCATTGAGCGCAAGTAGAGGCTAGTTGCCCATAAGTTTCTTTGGAATCTACGGCTTCTGCTTGATGAGCTTCCGGGCTTCAGCAACCACATCCCTCGCTACCTTAGGCCCGAAGCCCGGTAAGCCCTCTAGTTTTGCGGGATCTACGGCAGCTAGCTCCTCGATACTTCTGATGCCTGCGTTGTAGAGTGCCCTAGCCCTCACCCTACCGATGCCCTTCACTTTAGTCAGGTCTAGGAGGTCTTCCTTGACGCCGTACCTAACCCTTAGTGAGAGGGTCCGTAAGGCCTTAGCATGATACGTGAGGTTGACTGCCTCACACACCCTTGAGGCAGCGTAAGTTAACCACTCGGCTGTCTCAACAAGTGTTCTCAAGTCACCTGAACCTATGTTGTAGGCCTCAATAATGCGCTCCTCGGGCTCCTCCTCAATCCATGCATTCAGGATCCTGGCAACCTTGTATGCCCTAAGCCACTCAAAGTAGTCAACACCAGTAACTGGTTCAGGTATATGGCCGTACTCTACTGCAGCGTTCGCTTCCTCCTCAAGCGTCCTGTAACCAACTACCCTAACCCTGCTAAAGTCAGGTGTCATGGCTATCAAAGCAAGATAATACATTGGGTGGACTACTGGCAACGTCTGCTTGAGACCGTCAATAATAATTATTGCGGTGATTGGGTCTATGTAGAGCCTACTCACGTAACCCCCTAACCTAGTGGCCCGCAGCTCGGTCCCATTTACGCTGACCATCCCCATCTCTATGAGTCGATCTAGGATGTACTCAACGGAGCTTTCACCGGCCTCCTCACCTAGTTGCCTGTACGCTAGGGTTCTGCTCATGATGTCATGAAGTGACCTGAGGCTTCCGGCATCCCCCGAAGCAATTAGTGCTAGCACGTGTATACGCATAGCTCTTTCATTAATCAGTGAGGAATGAACTACTTCGGGTGTGCCGTTAATGTATCTCCACCCTTCACTCTCGTTTTTCACGTCAGCCAGTACGGCTTCCCCGTAGGGATCGTACTGAGGTCTACCGGCCCGGCCAGCCATCTGCTTGTACTCCGAGATGGAGATGGGGCGCATGTAACCCTCAGAGTACCTTCTAGTGTAGATGACTACTCTGCGGGCAGGCATGTTAATACCTGCGGCGAGCGTTGGTGTGGCTGTTACAACCTTGATTAAACCTTCCCTAAAGCCTTTCTCAATCACTCTCCTAGCATTCATCGAGAGCCCTGCATGATGATACGCGACACCGTGCATTATGAGGGGCGCGAGTGACTCAACCTCCGTTCTCGGCGAGCCTTCCTTGAGCTCACTGATGAGTTGGGAGGCACCCGGCTCGTTAGGAAGCAACTTACTCAGGATGCGCGCAGCTGATTCAGCCCTGTTTCTGGCCTGCAGGAATATTATTGCTTGATAGGATTCCTTCAGGGCTTGAAGGGCGGTATGCTTGATTAGGTTCCCATCCTTGACTTTCTCCACACGTCCGTCCTCGAAGATTATCTCGCGGCGACGCTTGTTGTAGAAGCCCTCAATGAGCTTCACGGGCCTCCAGTCACTAATCACTAGCTCAGCATCAAGCCATTCAGCTATCTCTTCAGGGTTACCTATGGTTGCGGACAACCCAACTACTTGCGCACCTATGCGGGAAGCCTTAACGACGATTAACTCCACTATGGGTCCTCGATCCCTGTCACCTATCATGTGCATCTCATCAACTACCACGACACCGACACGCGCTAGCCAGGAGGGCTTCAGCCGAAGTATTGAGTCCAGCCTCTCGTACGTGGCAACAATCGCGTCATACTTACCCAACCACTCACCCGGCTCGTCATAGTCGCCTGTAGTTATGCCAACCTTAAGCCCTAATCTCCCCCAGAACTTGAATTCCTCGTACTTCTCACTAGCTAAGGTCTTCAGGGGTGTGACGTAAATACCTATGTGCCCATCTAAGAAGGCTCTCAGCAAGGCAAGCTCACCTATTAACGTCTTCCCGCTTGCTGTGGGTGCCGTAACTAGTATGTTCCTTCCCTTAAGTAGTCCTGCCTTAATCGCGCTTGACTGAGGAGGTGTGAGCTTACGTATTCCCCTTTCCTTCAGTAGGTTTACAACGCTCTCAGGGAGCCCCTCCTGCGTCAGGGACTCTACGTCGACGAACATTTCTTCATCACTCAATTACCTGTGGCCCCGCTTCAGCCATATCTGACTCAGCGTAAATTAAGGTTAGGTCCAAGGTAATCGCTCGAGGTTGACTTCAGGTATTACCAAGCTAACAGCAGTTCATTTATTGAGAACAGATATAAAGTACTTGAATGTAAACAAGTATCAAGGAGACCAAAAAGAGAAGAGGTGATGGGTAGTGAGTAAGACGTTACTGGGGATATCCTATATACTCTTAGCAATACCCTACATCAACATCATAGGTGTAATCCTGCTCCCCATAGCATGGATCATTGAAGGCCGCCGAAGGAAAAGAGGGCTCTGGACAGCTACCGGCATACTTGGTCTAATATCAATAATACTAATCATCGTAGGCATGGTGGCGTTAATAGGCGCGCTGTTCCCCTTAATAAGTTCCCTACAACATGAAATCACCGCAGGACAGGGTCAGCCCCCGCAAACCTTTCCTGGAAACTTCACTGAGGAATTACTTAAGAAGATGCCAGTAGGGCTAGCTGGGATAGCCGTCATAGCTGTAGCCTCACTACTCTACGTGGTCTACTTCATACTTATGCTAGCGTCACTCTACCAGGCAGGATCCTTCTACAGGTCCGGCCTCATAAGAGCATCCGCCATCCTCTACATCGTTGGGATAGTGGTGGCGATACTATTCGTGGTTCTCGTCATTACTCAAGCAACGTCGCATGCCGCAAGCGGGGCTGGAGGGATGTTCGTCGGTGGCTTGCTGGCAGGTGTTATAACTGCTGGGATACTGCTGTTCATAGCGAACATACTTGCCGGCATAGGATTCCTAACAGCTAAGGAGCCCGAGGAACAGCAGTACTACGCGTACGGGTATGCGCCATC
The DNA here is from genome assembly GCA_027023255.1 of Desulfurococcales archaeon. Classification (GTDB taxonomy): domain Archaea; phylum Thermoproteota; class Thermoprotei_A; order Sulfolobales; family NBVN01; genus WAOL01. The sequence goes on along the minus strand of JALVVU010000066.1, from coordinate 38,855 downwards.
AGCAAGTGAAGGTACCGTACAGACTGGCGGCGAGGGAAGCGGGTCAAGCACTAGTTAGTTAGGTTCCCTTGGAACCTTTTTCCTGCGTTACGCCCGCATCAATCCAGAGGGCATCACCTTATCACAGGAATCCTCCCAAACATTCTTGTTTCAATGAAGCCGGTTCCATCCACGTCAGGCAAGACACGCACACCCACCACCCTACCCTTAACCTTATGGGCGGCTAACGCGTCAAGCATCACCGAAGCCAGTAAGGTTGGGTCATCGGGAACGGCAATCATGTCAATGCCAGCAACACAGTAAGCAGCTAAGTAAGTGAGGTCACGCAAACATATTTTCCCTTTATCGGCAAGTTCGAGTAACTTGCTATCCTCACCTACAGGAAGCATGAGCTCGTTGAAACCAATGCTCCTCACCCCAGCCTTTTTTACTGCTGCCGCGATTACTTCATTATTGATATGTCGTATTGCCCATGCACTCCCAGCGGAGGGGAACGGGAGCTTCAGAACGCGCTCTATTATAGGTACCACGGACTCCTCCATCCATGGCGAGAGTGAAGCATCGATACCTAAGTAGCTCACACCGCGCTCCTCGGCAGCGTCCCTCACGGCACTCTCCACCTTCCTCAAGAACTCCGCCACCACATCAACCCACTTACTCATGGGGCTTGAGGCTAGTAAATCCACGTACCTTAAAGCAACGGTAACCCCGCTCCTTAAAGGAACAGATAATGGGTAGTATGGTGTTTCGATAGGTGCACCGATAGAGAAGGCAAGCCTAGTGGTCGCCTCGACCCCTAAGTCGTGGGCGACTTCCCTAAGTATGTTCACGGCCTTTCGAATATCCTTCCTTCTCGTAACTATTATTGAGGCGTAAGAGTTACTGCACCTGAGCGCATTCTTCAATTCCTCAATCTCAACACGGTACATCCTAGACTGGTAAGCTGAGAAAATTATGTTCTCGCCACATAATCTATCAAGGATCTTGTTGTTCACACCGCTACTCAACGTTAACCTAACGTCCCATACCCTAATACCCCTATTCTCAACGCTATCCTTGATACTCATCGCTACGGAAAGGGCTCCTTCAACATCACCTGTGTCTTTGACGTTGAAGGTGAGGGCCCTAATCATAGGCAAGGAATCCAACCTCTTCTATATCAATGCCTTCAGCGCTTAATACTTTTAAACATCACCAAATCATAAGGCCATATGAAGCTTGGGAGTGGTGGATTAAATTTATCACCCTCGACCAGGCAAATAGCGTGGATGAGCGGTGCGGTCGTAGCTGAGCCCACGCGATGATGTCTGGCGGGCTTTAGCGACGCATGCGGTGAATGGTTAATGGGCTCAGTAGCGTTGGTGTTTGGTTACGGGCGAAGGGTGAAGTATAGCGTAAATGTGTTAGTGGGGGCTATTGAGCAAGAGTTAGGGGACTCAGTAGATATTTTCGTGACCCCTCTGAAGGCTATCCCTAACCTGCTGGTGAGCCTCGTTAAGGAATACGGTAAGAAGCGGGTAATATATGGTCAAACACTAATCACGACTGAACTACCTGAGACAATTAACGATATCATTAAGGCAGTAACTACGGCTCGGAGAATTGGCGCAATACCTGTTGCCGGAGGTCCTCACGCCACCGGGGATCCTTACGGGACACTACTTTCACTTGGTTTTGAGTACGTCTTCATGGGGGATTCGGAGGAATCCTTCACTCAATTCCTAAGAGAAATTGTCGAAGGAGGCGACCCTAAGTCCGTGAGGCCAGGACTCGCCTATATCGATGAGGAGGAGTTCATAATAACTGGCAAGGGCAGGGTATGTGACTTAGATAGGTTCCCCGCGTTCGCCTTAAAGCACAGGTTGTTTAACCCCATAGAAGTGACTCGCGGGTGCCCTCACGCCTGCAAGTACTGTCAAGTTAGCTACGCCTTCGGCGCGAGATACAGGCACAGGAGCATAGATAACATAATACACCACGCTGAATTAATGGTGAGTAACGGCATCCGAGACTTGAGGTTCATAACGCCTAACGCCTTAGGCTACGGGGCGCAGAATGGGAAACGCGACTTAAGTAAGGTGGCTGAGCTCCTGGGGAAACTCCAGAAACTTAGGACGAAGGGGGCTAGGATATTCTTCGGCGTATTTCCCTCAGAGGTAAGGCCGGAATTCGTGGATAGAGAGGCGGCTCTACTCCTCAAGGAGAGCGTCGACAATAGGAGGGTGATAGTTGGGGCTCAATCAGGGTCAAACAGAATGCTTAAGGAATTACATCGGGGACACACGGTTGAGGACGTTACTAACGCGGTAATTCACTTAAGGAGTGCGGGCTTCGACGTTGACGTGGACTACATCTTCGGTCTCCCCAAGGAAACCGAGGAAGATGTAAGGGAGACCCTAGAGCACATGAAGGAATTAACTAGGCTGGGCGCTAGGGTGCACGCACACGTGTTCCTTCCTCTCCCAGGAACGCCTTACTCCTTTGAAAAACCCGGGAAAATTAGTGAATGGTTAAGGAAAGAACTCTTCAAGTTGCTGGGAAAGGGCGCTATGTATGGTCAGTGGGAAGCACAGGAAAGACTAGCCGCGTCCATAGCCAGGTTAAGGGATTTAGGAGTAATCATCATAACGCGTAAGAGGGCTCAGGAACTGATTTCACGCTTCGGAGGAGTCAACGCCTCGCTCGCCTCCAAGATCCTCCAATACGCTAAATGGTGAGTAGGGACAGACCTCCTTGTAGGGACATAACCGACACTTCCTCCTACTTACCCACCTAGGCTCGGGAAATATCCCGTCCCTTATGTCCTTCAATAACTTAAGGTACTTAACTAGCAGGTCATCATCGTACCTGAGGCTCACTGTCTTGTTTATGTATCGGAGCCTCAACTCGATCCGCTCTATCTTGACGTCATGAACCTTACTCAATATGTAGGCGTACGCCATAACCTGTAGTGCGTCCCCCAACCACACGCCGTTAACCACGCAGGGGGATTCGAACCTGGGGGCTTTCCTGCTCTTGAACTCCTCAACAATTAGCGTGCCCTTAGTGTTGTTAATCCTATAGCTATCGGGCTTACCTACAAGCACTACGCCTAACTCATCAACCCTAGCCCTAAGCAGTTCCTCCTTAACCCATCCAGGACGCAGTATGTGATGTATTGCGTGAGCTAAACGCCCCAACCACGCCCTAAGACGTAGTGCTAGGGGTTGAGGAACGGGGGTGTGGACATCAAAGAAGTAAAGTGTAGGACAGAAGCCTAGCTTCCTTAGCTCACTTGGCGTGACTACGATCTCCTTCCTATCCTGCTCCTTCCCCAAGGCCTCAGCATCACCGCAGACGACACGTTACTTTCACGGTTCCCATTATTACACTGTTTTTAAATAAAGATCCTCGCTGAGTGCAGGGTACCGGGTGTGACCATGTAGCTTTCGCTGAATACCCCAGGCGACCTTCCTAGCCAGCCCCGTTACCGAGTACTTTGGGCGGGGAGTTACTAGGCCCTTCCGGAGAGACTCTAAGACATTATCTAACGCAAGGTCCGGAACCTCAATGAGTGTCCTAGCCACACCCACCATTTCAAGCACGTGGGCGTCTGAACACGCTATGCATGGCTTCCCAGTTGCGCGGCAATGCATCCAAGCCATGGTGTTGGTGATCGGGTCGCTGCCCATGTTAAAGCACTCTATGCAGTCCCATAAATCTTCCCTTACCCGCCACCCTATACCTAATCTCATGACATCGAAAGGGTGAGCAGGTATGAGGACACAGCCATTGTCGTTGGCGAGTTCGCGGAGCGCCCTAGGATCCTTAATTACTGGTATGGGGTCCCTGCAGAGCACCAGCACGTCCCCCCACACGGTTCTGACTTCGGCACCAGTAATTACTAAAGGCACTCTACCACTCACGTACCTCCTAGCGATCACGGATCCGGCAAACGTGTCGTGGTCAGTGATCGCTATGACATCTAATCCGACGGCCCTAGCACGTAGGACAACCTCCCGCGGGTGTGCCCTCCCGTCACTAGCTTGCGTGTGAATGTGGAGGTCCGAGTGAGCAATCATTCCTTCTTCATCCTCTGACGTACACGGGCCCAGGCAACCATGTAGGAGAGAGCTCTGGCAGCCTCCTCCGGTGTCCGGAATGACGGTATCCTCGCCTCATGCTCGAACATCCGCAGCTTATCTAGCGTGTACTTACCTCCGGGTGCAGCCATTACTACGGGCTTACCGTACTTACCAACTAGTTCCTTAGTGGCCTCCAGAACCCCTCCCGGGTCGTATGCCGGTGACTGCATTATGCTTATGAGGAGCACGGCATCCACGTTCTCGTCCCTCAATACAGCCTCTAACGCAACCTTATACCTCTCTGGCGGCGCATCACCTAGGACGTCTACCGGGTTGTTCACAGCGGCTGCAGGTGGTAGGCCCTCCCTCAACTTGGCCTTAGTTTGCTCCGAAAGTTCAGCCATCCGTAAACCAAGTAGTTCTACGGCATCCGTGGCTAGGACTCCCGCACCACCACCGTTAGTCACTATAGCTATCCTGTCACCGGATGGGGCCGGTAGCCATGAGAGTGTCTTGGCAGCCACTACCAATTCATTCAACTCATTAACTAACAGCCCGCCGAACTGTTTTATCGCGGCTTCATATACAGCGTATTGACCTGCTAGTGAACCCGTGTGTGAGGCGACGGCCTTCATGCCTTTCTCGGACTTGCCAGCCTTAAGCACTATGACAGGCTTCCCTCTCTCTGTGGCTTTCCTTAATGCGTTAAGGAATTTCCTGCCGTCCGACACTCCCTCTATGTAGGCCATGATTACCTTAGTTGCGGGGTCCTCTGCTAGGTACTCTATGAGTTCCCATTCCTGCACGTCCGCGGCGTTCCCGTAGCTCACGAACTTACTCATCCCAACGCCTGCCTCCGCAAGCCAGTCGAGGATCGCTGCTCCGAGAGCCCCGGACTGTGAGATCAGGGCGACGCTACCTGGTCCCGGCTTAGCCTGCCTGTCGTTGGGGTTGAAGATCGTGTCGAGGCCTGAGTGGGCATCGTAAACGCCGAGGCAGTTAGGCCCTATTACCCTCATGCCCCACTTCCTGGCGACCTTAACTAGCTCCTCCTCCCTCTTAGCTCCTTCCTCTCCAACCTCCTTGAAGCCCGCGCTGATCACTATGGCCGCCCTAACGCCCTTCTTACCGCACTCGTCAAGAACTGATGGAACAACACGGGCAGGTACCGCTACAACCACTAAGTCAGGCGTTTCAGGTATCTCCAGGATGGACTTATAACACTTAAACCCTAGAACCTCATCGTACTTCACGTTTACAGGGTATATGCGGCCCTTGAACCTTTCCTTAAGGTTCTCCATGATTGCCCGTCCAACGGTTCCCCTCTTTATCGAGGCACCTATGACGGCTATGGATTTCGGGGAAAAGAACTTGCTGAATACTTCCTTCGTAGGTAAACTCATGAGTATCCCCTTTCATTTAGGGAGGGTAACGTAAAAATGCGTTACATTCACCTGCCGTCAACTACTTAACCTAGGGTTATACTGAAAATGCTTTCCTCTTCAAGTAGCTTGCCTGCCTTAAGCAGTAGGTTCCAATCCTCTACCCTCTCAGAGGTCTTCACAACCTTCTCGAAAGCCCTCTTAATCGCTGGTAGAGCCGCTATAAGGCCAACAACAGCCCCAGCCCCAGCCATCACCGCCGCCATAAGCCCGCCCGCGGCAACTAAGCCACCTATCCCGCCGCCCACGGCACCAATGCCTATGAGAGTGCCAGCAACTAATCCTGCCTCCTCCCTAGCCTTCAGCGTCTGAGGATATTCCGCGTAGATGACCCTACCCGAGCTGGCGTCCACTAAGGCCTTCATCTCTACGTTACCGTACCTGTAAGTGAATTCCCAAATCGGATAGTGCGTCACACCTAAGTACTCTGTCTTAACGTCCTTAACGATCTTATTGCCGCTACACCCTGTGTTGAGGTCCTTCATTAGGTCCTGCACCACGGCATCTGACGCTACCCTAATAGCGTCCTCCTTCGACACCGCTATGTTGTAGTACCTACCCATTCTAAGCATCTTAGGCTTGAAGTACTCCCTTCCTCTCAAACTGAACCTGTAGTTCTCAACTATGTGTGAGAACCAAGGCTCCCTATTAGCAAGGATGAAGTAGTCCCCTACCTCATAGAAGTCGCCTTCGTAGGACTTACTCCAGAACCACATTCCTTCAGTATATATGCATTCACCAGTGGCTTCAGCGTGAACGGCATGTATCGGGACGTAATGTAGTGACGCCTTACGTAGTTCGGCCGCTGTATGGAAGTCGGAGGGCGCTCCGTAGTTCCTGAGAATGAATCTCAGTAACCTATCGAAGGCACTACTTGAACTAAAGACCACTTTAAAGTAGTAGTGCTCAGTAATGGCTTCACCCGTACTGACCTTGAACGTGTAACCACAGTATGGGCATGTCGCTACGCTCACAGCGTGTGGGACTCTGAACTTCGAACCACAGTACGGGCACTTAAGCATTGCCTCACCGCTCAAACCTAACGCCCCCCAGCGCCCTACTTACTAGGTACCCAGCACCTATTATGAGAGCGACGCTCAGAAATACCAGGTGACCCCACCGGAACGCGAAAGGCAACGCTAAACTCGCAACGAAGGTCGCTGCTGCCGCACCCCCTAAGTACATCACTAGGTGCTTAGTTAGCACAGGCTCTATAGCCACTAATTGCCTTCCATCAACACCTGAGAACGCTATGGAGTAAATGGCGTTCCTGAATTTATATGTGATAATGTACATTGGGACTAAGACGGCTTTGAAGTCCTTGACGTTCACTCTGCATAGGTAAACGTTAAGCCTGTCGAGCCTGTACTTACGCTTAACCCAGACCTTCAACCTCTCAGCTATGACGTCCCTAGCTATTGCGTTTACTTCCTTAGGCTCGATATCGAAGCCCATTACCGCGTGCACTTCCTTTCCCCACTTGTACTTAGATGCGTGGACGGTGGCTGAAGTATCGAGTTGTTTGACCTGCGTTGAAAGTTCCTTAACGCCTAACTCCTCGATATGTCTTCTACCTAGGATCGCATCGACCCCGCTAACGCTTCCGGAGTCCCTCACCTTAACTACCCTGACCTCTGTCTGTGTTACGACCCTCCCACTAACGTTCACTGTCCTTGTCCTAGTCTCCTTCCTCTCACCTATGAAGAAGTACTGCGCGTCGTAGTCGACAACGTAGAAGGGTACAAATATATTCGTTATGGAATCTATGCTTATCTTGTTGATGTACTTGCCCATGTCACTGTCTGTTCTCATCCTACCCCAGAACCTACGCGTTATCTCCTCCCTACTGAGGGAAGGGAAGACAAACACGTCGTAACCCGGATCACGATACTCGATATATCCACAGTACCTGCACTTAACAACCAGCGAGTCAGGCGTGACCTCAATTGGTGCCCCACAATTAGGGCACTTAAATACTTCCGCTTCCCCTAGCGGTGAGGGCGGTGGAGGAGGCTTGGTACTGTAGGGTATTCCTGCACCCTGAGACATCGTGATGCACCTAAAACTTCACTACAAAGGTAAAGGTGGAGGTAATTAATACTTAACCCACTCCACTATCCCCATTAGGTTAAAACTCTTTAGCTACGAGCGGAGTAAATGCCGAGCAGGTCACCCAGAGTGATGCGTCATGCATACGCTAGTACTGGACATTGACGGTACGCTAGTAAAGCCGGACATCGACTGGGCGTATGTTAGGAGGAGGCTTTCCGAGCTAGGAATCAACGTTCCCCATAAGCCTGTTGCCGAGATCCTAGCTAGGGTAGCGGTGCATAATCCTAGGCTAGCCAAGAGCGTTGAGGATGAAATAGTCGGTATAGAGCGGCGAAGCGCAGAGAGAGTAAGGCAGGACCCCGAGCTCCGAGATCTTCTCTCACAATTCAAGAGCAGGGGAGTTAGGATAGCGGTAGTTACGCTGAGAGGTCGTGAAACAGCCGTTAAGGTTCTGGAGTCGCTAGGGATTAGTGACTTAGTAGATGTTCTAGTGACTCGCGAGGATAGTTACGATAGAAAAACGCAACTCAGAACCGTGATGAGGATACTGGGTGCTGAACCAAGCCAAACGTACTTCCTCGGCGACACCATGTGGGATCTGGAGGCAGGGGGAAGTGAAGGGGTAAACGTACTTCTAATAGACTCGAAAAACGACCCCGTATCAACAGTCCCGAAGCACTTGAAGGCAACGCTTAGGAGACTCCTCGAGAACCTCCCGTGATTCCCGGATTAACGGAATCACCAATTAATGAAGTGCGGCTTACCCTCGTATATAGGGGCTATCACCTTAACAATAACCTCACTACCCTCCTCATATCCCTCCACATTCTCCTCAATCTCCAGTATGCCGTTTCCCCTAATCAGTGTGGATATAATGCCTGAGCCAGTTAGCCTCAGCGGCTCAGCGTAAATCACGCTACCCTCCCTGTAAAGGACGACGCGGTAATAGGAACGAAAGCCAACAACGTTAGCTACCTTCCTAGTGAGTCGCGCCCGTACAGTAGGTTCAGGCACTTCCCTAACACCGTAGAGCTTACGCACAAGAGGCTTGAGGAAAACCTCTAACCCTATGAAGCACGCCACCGGAAGCCCCGAGAGCATAAGGATAGGCTTGCCGTTAACTACGTACGCACCAGCAGTCCGCCCAGGACGCAGGTTAACGCCGTGAAAAACGAGTTCCGAGCCAGGTATGTCTTCAACCGCCTCAGGCACTAAGTCTTTCCCGCCAATGGATGAGCCCCCGGTCGTGATCACGATGTCTGCGTCCCTTAATCCTTCCTCAATAGCCGCTCTGACCTCGTTAACGTCATCCCTAACTATGCGTGACCAGGCGACCACGCACCCTATCTCCTTAGCGTAACTCTCTATCAACGGACCTGAGGAATTCACTACCTCATCCTTACTCCATACTTGCCTATAGTCCCTGAGCTCATCACCAGTGTTTACGATAGCTATTCGCAGGGGTTTGAAAACCTTCACCTTCGTGACACCTGATTCAGCGAGTGCCGTAATGTGCCACGGGCGTATCACGGTACCTCGCTCTAGGATAACGTCGCCTGCGTGAAAGTCCTCCCCAGCACGGCTGACATTACCGTACTTAGGCACCGGCTTGAGCACTAAGACGTGATCCCCAAGTAACGTGCTGTACTCGAAAGGCACGACAGCATCAGCACCCTCCGGCATCCTGCCGCCGGTGAATATCATGACTGCCTCCCCCTCCCCTATCCTAACGTGCTCCTTACTCCCAGCCTCTACCTTCCCAACAACCCTTAACTCGACGGGCTCCCTCTCACTAGCGCTAATGACATCCTCCGACCTGACGGCGAAGCCATCCATCGCTGCCCTATCAAAAGGTGGGTAATCGCGTAGTGCCTTAACCTGGTGAGAAGCGACCCTACCCACAGCATCAACAATATCTAGGGTCTCGACGCCTGGTTCAATAGTCACGGCTTTTAAGAACTTACGTAAGGCACTCTCCACAGACTCAAAGCTTGTGAAGCCCTTGAGCTTCCGTCGAGGCAATCCTCAAAGCACCCTAAACCGCTCTAATACTCTCTAACGCCTTCTCTATATATCTTAGCAAGTCATTAATCTTCTCCGTTAACTCCTTGCAACCGCTGATTGCCGGGTGAGTCAAGTCAGCAACTAAGGGAGTGATGGTCACGTACCCGTTGCTTAAGTAGTATGAGTCAGTACCCTCCTCAACCACACGTTCCCCAACAAGCCAGTAGTACTCCCTACCCCTAGGATCTATTCTCCTCTCGAATCTCTGAATGAATCTTATCCTCTGTGTTTTCGGCATAACCACGCCCTTAGGTGTCGGTGTGCGGGGTAGGTTCACTGAAAGCGTATCCACGCCATCAAACCAGCCATTATCCTTAATATACTCTATCAAGGCTTCAACAACCTTCCTAACCATGAATGAGTACTTAGGGTTCTCGAACTCATCATCGGTTAGGACATCAGCGGAAAGAGCTATTGAGGGGTAACCAAAGAGCCCAGCCTCGATCGCGGCCTCCACCGTGCCAGAGTAAAGTATGTTCTGCGATGACGTATTCTCACCTATGTTTATTCCCGAAACGACGAGGTCAGGGTTAAACCCCAGTATGTCCTTAGCCGCATGGAAGGCGTCAACGGGTGTGCCATTGATAGCGAATACCCTTAACCCATATATGCCGAGTTCCCGCAGGAATAGCGGCTTGTGGAGCGTTAGTGAGTGCCCCCCACCAGACTTTGGCGTCTCAGGCACGACAGCCAGTACATCACCGAATTCCTTAAGTATCTCGTAGGTAAGGGGGAGTGCCCTCGTAACGAATCCGTCGTCGTTCACTAAGAGTATCTTGAAGTGATCTTCTTTCTGCATAGCCTCATCACTTAGTGTTAAGACGTTCTATAGCGCTATTAAGAATTGCTTAATTAATCCGCGGTATTCAGCGATGTAGTTATTGAGGCTTGGAAGTCATTAATGTTATGAAGGGCGTGAAGACCTCGTTAATTACCTAATTAAGCTTCGTAAACATATTAGGGAGTAGTGAGGATTATGAAGGACTCGATAAGCAGGCTGGTAGCGGAGCTAGCTAGGCCAGCGAGGTTTAGACCGAGGTATAAGCTCCTAGAGGACGAAACACGCTACACGATACCAGAGGAATTAAGGCGTGAGAGCCTTAAGAAACCGAGCAAGCGTTACGTCTTTGCCGCTCTCGATGCTGCCGCCGCAACGCTTCACGTGCCGGCCGGTGAGGTAAGCGTCGTTGCTGGGGCACTGTGTGATGTGAGAAGCGCTTACCTCTACCCCGGAACAGGTATTGTTGCTAGGGTTAACGGTCCTCCCTTCCTCGGTGCCCCCATTGAGGAGGACCTGAGCCTTGTTTCCAACCGCTACGTGAAGGTTGGCCTCAAGTACGTTAATGATCCGGACCTGCCTGAGGGCGCCTTATCTCACGATCTTCGAATACATATGGAGACATACTTACTGAGCGTAGCTAAAGAGAGGTTAGGTAGTGGCACAGTACTACTCATAGACGGACCCGTAACCTATCCTTACACGCATCCCGTGGAGGGTAGTGTGTGGAACGCCGAGCTAGGCGGGCTGAACGAGGACAGGGTCACCATGATGGGTAACCTCATTGAGGAAGGCATAATTCCGGTATGCGTGGTTAAGCGTGTGTGGAGATCGAAGCACTTAATTAGGGCGCTGGGGCTGAGTGAACTTCTGACTGACGTGAAGATGATCATGAATGCCTTAGGATTGAGCGGCGTTCCCGACAAGCCACTCGTGATAGGACCCTGGGAAGTCAGCGGTTCTACCAACACACCACCTAGGGTCATGGCTTACGTGTTGACGCCCGTAGCTATGCCGGTCAGGCTATACACGATATTCAGAATCGAGGTGCTAAAAGCGGTTCAGGAATTACTGGGCGAGGGGAGGTTCCTTGAGTTAGTAGCCGCGATATCGTATTCAGCGTCCTCCTACGGGACGTACGTCCCACACAGACTACATGTTGCTGACGCGCTCTCCAAGGAGGTCGTGACTAAGAACGCGTCCATGCTTGAAGCCATGCTCAGGCTGAAGGGTGTTCCACTCCTCTACGGAGGTGTGACTGTTGAGTAACGACCCATTAAGCACGATACGCGAGTTAATAGCGTCAAGAATAACTGAGGCGAAGAAAAAGGCAGAAGACATCGGCAGGATCGTTGGTGTAGTTAGTAGAAAGAACCCGTCGAAACTAACAGGAGACTTAACAGCCACGGTCGTCGAAATAGACCCGGCAACGTACTACGAGTACGGGGAAATGCTGGGGGTTGGGAACTACTTAGTTGCTGTGGACCTCAGGACGCTGAAGGCCGTTGGTCTCAGGATAATTGGGGTTCTGCGGGCTGATATAGCCTCGACGCTGGAGTCCTTAGCCCCCATAGGGTTGGGGGAGGATGAGGAGGGGCTACTCACTAATGCCCTAATCGAGGTCACGCCGCTCCTGAATGAAGATGGTGCCCCAGTCTCAACACCGTTGGAGCCGCAGTCACCGGTCGTCGTACCCGATAACCCAGAGATACTGCTATCCGTTGCGGGCATACCCAAGGAAGGGATAACGCTCGGCTATCTCCACACAGGCTCAGCACCAGTAGCGGGCGGGGCAGTACCCATGAAGTTACCTAGGCAGGAATTCTTCAAGCACATGCTCGTGATAGGGACTACGGGCTCCGGCAAAACCACCCTAATAAAGAACCTACTATATGTTGTTGGAAGGGACTGGAAGGAAGCTAAGGTATTGGTGGTTGACGCTGCCGGCGACTACGCACAGATAGTGCTACCCCCGCCCTCGCTACCCTCTGACGCTGCCCCTGCGATCTACAGGAGTGCTGAGGAATTCAGGAGTAATTATCCCTCATGGATAACAGTCCTACTGCCGGTGCGCAGGGAGGACAGGAAGCTCAAGCAGCTGGCGCTGAAGTATGTAATGGAGCGCATAGGTAAGGTAGCTAAGGCATTCTATGGTAAGGACCCAATGATTAGTGTTGAGGCACCTGCTCGGGACTTCGAGACCGTAAGGTCCATCCTTGTCCACTGTAACTTGAATGGCTATGAATTCACGGTTGAAGTGGTCCCGACGTCCCTAACATACACGCAGCTTCGCGACCACCTAGAAATACTTCCCCTCTTTTCACGACAGGCTAAGGTATACCTGAGGAATGTGATTGGGTACTTGGAGCATAAGGTCGGTAGCATAACTAACTTCACGTACCTATACAGATCCCTTCAGGAGAAATTCGAGGAGATTCTGAAAGTGATGAAGTTGCACCGCAGAACTCTTGAGAACATCGAGAGGACGCTAAACTTCATAGCCAGTGCAGACGAAGTCGACGTGAGGATTGAGGGGAACGTAATAGGCATACCGCCTGCTGGACGAATCATGGAGAACTATAGGGGGCCGGTAATAATAGACTTGGACTATGCCGCACTTAGAGGCGCGCACTTCCTAGTCCTCAACCTGATAGCGTACGAGATACTTAGGGAGGTCTACGCGTGGAAGAAATCTGCTGGTGCCACCACCCCGATACTCATGATACTTGATGAGGCCCACAGGTTCTTCCCATCGGAAGGAACGAGTAGGGAAGAGGTGGAGATGCTGGCTGACTTCATAGCAAGGATAGCGAGGTTAGGTAGGTCAAGGGGGCTTGGCTTAATATTCTCCACGCACTCCCCCAAGGACGTTCATAAGATAGTGATCCAGTTAACGAACACGAAAGTGATACTCAGAAGTGAACGGGAATTCCTTGAGATGCTGGACGTCCCGAGAGAGTACCTGAGGTTAATGGAGCTCGCACCCGATAGGGTGGCGCTAATAAGGACATCCGTGGTTCGCTCTGGCTACGCCCTATTCAGAACGAGCGAGCCTCTACTAGGTCACTTCGACATGGGGCGCCTATCCGTTAAGTAATGCTGCAAGGAACCACGTCTCAGAAACGTTAATGTTTCTCACCAACATTACTTACCTAGGTCTCAGGAGGGATAATACTTGGCATGCGGCATAGTCGGGATCGTCGCTAAGGAGGGTGTATTGCGGAAGCCGCTCGGGAGAGTGATAAGGGAGTCGCTGAAGAAGCTTGAGTACCGAGGCTACGACTCAGTGGGGTTCGCGATACTGACTCGTGACGGCAGACTCATTGTGCGTAAGTCCAGAGGCATGATAGATAACGTATCGGCTAAGTTAGGGTTCGACAGCTTCGACGGGTTTGTTGGGATAGGTCACACGCGATGGGCAACACATGGGAAGCCTAGTGACGTGAACGCCCATCCCCACGTAGATTGTGGCGGTACCATAGCCGTAGTTCATAACGGTATAATAGAGAATTACGAGGAGATAAGAGCCGAGTTAACCAGACTGGGTCACCGCTTCATCTCCGGCACGGACACCGAGGTAATACCTCACCTAATGGAGGAGTTCAAGAGGCAAGGTGCGAGCCCCTACGAAGCCTTCAAGAAGACCGTCTCCCGCCTCAAGGGGGCGTACGCCTTAGCAGTGATAGACGTCAGCACCCCAGACAGGATATACTTCGCCAGAAGCACATCACCCTTAGTGGTGGGGTTAGGCAACGGCGCGAACTTCCTAGCCAGCGACATACCGGCCTTCCTTGAATTCACGCGTAAGGTCATAGTACTGAGGGATGGGGAGGTAGGTTACTTAACCGCTGACAACGTGGTTGTAGAGTATCGCCCTAAGGCAGGGAATAGTGAAGCGTTGTGGGCACCAATCAACCTAACGGGCAGGGTTAGGGTCGTTGAGTGGACCGCTGAGATGGCAATGAAAGGCGGCTACCCTCACTTCATGCTTAAGGAAATCCACGAACAACCAAATGCCCTGGCCTCAACCCTCGCCGGCATAGAGGATCAAGTTACGGACGTGGTTAAGGCCTTAAGCAAGGCAGAATCCGTGGTGATTGTGGGAGCAGGAACCTCTTTCCACGCCTCATACTTAGGTTCCCTGCTAATGAGTAACTTAGCTAGAAAGAGATCCGTAGCGATAATATCGTCCGAGGCGAGGTGGCACCTCAGGTCCTTAGGAGAGGGTGACGTAGTAATAGCTGTGAGTCAATCAGGCGAGACCATAGATACACTACTAGCGGTGAGAGAGGCTAAAGCCGCAGGTGCCCTAACAATAGCGTTATCCAACGTTGTGGACTCAGCAATACCTCGCGAGTCACACATGACCATCTACACCAGGGCAGGACCCGAGATAGGGGTGGCGGCGACAAAGACGTTCACAACGCAGGTGGCGGTTCTTTCCTACCTCGCGGTTAAGGTCGCTGAACGTGTTGGCGCGATAAGCGCCCGCGAAGCCAGCGAGTACGTAGCAGCGTTAAGGAAGGTGCCTGATACGGCGGCCACAATCATAGCGATGCATGAAGCTAAAGCTAGGGCTGTAGCGAGGAGAATGGCTGAACGGACGAATGCCTTCTACCTTGGCAGAGGGTACTCGCTCCCGATAGCCATGGAGGGAGCGCTGAAACTTAAGGAAATAGCCTACGTTCACGCTGAGGCCTACCCAGCCGGGGAATCCAAACACGGCCCGATAGCGCTAGTTGAGGAGAACTTCCCGGTACTCTTCACGGCCGTCGGCAGGGATGACGGAGGGATGATCAGGAGCAACATAGAGGAAATGAAGGCTAGGTTAGCATGGACCCTAGCCGTAGCTCCCGAGTCACTTAAGGAGGTGCTGAGAGCTGTTGACGTCGCCTTCAAGATGCCTGACCTTCCCGAGGTGGCCGCAGTAGTTGCGTACATCATACCTTACCAGTTAATAGCGTACTACACGGCCGTACGTAAGGGTCACGACCCGGACAAACCCAGGAACTTAGCGAAGACCGTGACGGTTGTTTAGGAGGTGCCTAATTATGAGGGCTGTAGTACTAGCCGGTGGGTCGGGGAAGGGGTTAATACCTCTAACCGGCGGTAAACCCAAGGTGTTGCTTAAGGTCTGCGGCGAGGCAGTGATTGAGAGGGTGCTCAGGAACTTAGTTAGCATTGGTGCAAAGAAAGTCACGCTAGTAACGGATAAGCCATCAGAGTTTGAAGACATAACCGTGCGTTTTGGGAGACTACTGGAATTTGAGGTGAGGAAGCAGAGTTCAGGAGGGATAATTGGTGCGATGCTGGAGGCTAAGGATGAGTTAAGTAATGGGGCGCTACTCGTGTATGGTGACACCCTAGTAAGTGCTGAAGCATACGAGATGACCTACGTAGCAGCGACCGAGTACGGGGTCCCCACACTCATGGTGGTTCCTGAGGAAGACGTGAGGTTCTACGGTGCGGTCTTCGTTGACAGTCGAGGATTCATTAAGCACTTCAAAGAAGCACCGCGTGAGAGGATAGAGGGTGCCTACGCATTCGGAGGTATTGCCGTTCTGAACAAGGAATTAGTGGACCTCATAGAGCGGGACGAAAGCATAGAATCCGCAATAAACGGGTACGTTGCGTCAGGAAACGCGGTGAAGACCGCCTTATGGAGTGACTGGTGGGTCGATGTGGGTTACCCGATAAACCTCCTCGAAGCAATATACTACGTAATGATGGGTTGGAAAACCATGAGGGTAGCGTCGTCCGCCAAGATAGCGTCAACAGCAGTAATTGAGGGGCCGGTGATAATCGAGGATGATGTCATGATAGATCACTACGCCGTCATAAGGGGACCAGCCTACATAGGTCGAGGTGCCCTCATAGGGGCACACACGTTCATTAGACCCTACACGGATGTGGAGGCAGGGGCGGTGGTCAGCAGCTACAGTGAGGTTGTCTGGTCGTTAATCGGGAGAGGAGCAACCATAGGTCGAAACACGTTCCTGGGGTACAGCGTCGTTGGCGACGGCGCAACCGTCGGGCCCGGAGCACTGACGAAGCTAATCACGAAGCCCGAGGAGGTCGGTATCAAGGCAATAAAGGTCGTGAAGCGTAGGAAGGAATGGTACAAGATAGGGTGCACCGTGCCCGTAGGCTCTAAGGTACCGGAACTCTCCGTCCTTGAACCTGGTGAAATAGTTAAGGATTGAAAGAGAGGAGAATTTTGTCAACCAGTCATGCGAAGCAGCTTCACTTCCTTAACATATTACAGAGCTTTATGGACTCGGCGAGCCTAGTTATTACATCATCACTGGCCTCCACACCCAAGCTACCCAAGAACTCCTTGATGTTCTCCTTAGTCATCTCTAACCCCTTAGCAGGCATTAACTCCCTCACGAACTCACCTAACTCCCAAGGGAAGAGAATCCACTTATCTGTCTCAACAACAAGGTAGTCGGGCTTTATGATCGACCTTGGCTTGTAATACAGGGCAGCTGTCCTCACCTCGGACGCGCCCCTCAAGCGAACCTGCTCACTCACGACTTCAAGGGTTCTCCCCGAATCAACGACATCATCTACGATGAGTACCCTCCGCCCCCGGATCTCGGTCGTTAGTGGCTGAGTTATGACAGGCCTCTCCGCCTGCTCCCCTATCCCCCTATAGAATTTAACCTCAACAACCCCTATGTCACTTACTCCTAAGGCATCAGCAACTATCCTAGCGACTATGTAGCCACCGCGTAGCACGCCAACAATTACATCAGGCATGTACCCGTCTTGAAGGGACATCAAAGCAAGTTTTAACGAACCTACGTGAATGTCCTCCCAAGTCGCTACCAGTAACTCCATCCTTCCCACATTCTAGGCTTACATCTGAGTTATAAACTTCTTCCCACATGAAGGATAACGACTTAATTTCCCGACAGATGAAAAATTCAGGGTGGATGCCACGAAGCGTAAGCTCTCAGATATCTTAAGAAATATTGATTCAGTCGCCGTTGTCGGGGCTTCCCCCAAGCCCGGTAAAGTTGGCAACACGATCCTCCAAAACATACTTTCCTACGGGTTCGAGGGAAGGGTATACCCAGTGAATCCCAAATACAAAGACATACTTGGCTTAAGGACGTATCCCTCACTCAGGGATCTACCTGAAGTTCCAGATATCGCAGTAGTTGCTGTCCCGACCAAGACCGTTCCTGCGGTAGTAGCGGAAGCTTCAGAAATCGGTGTGGGTCTCACAGTAATCATAACGTCGGGGTTCAAGGAAGCCGGTAACGAGGAAGCTGAAAGAAGGTTAAGGGAGACAATGAACTCAGCACGGCAAATGAGGGTTCTCGGGCCCAACTCGGCCGGTATCACCATCTCGGCTGTTAAACTTCATGCGAGCATTGAGGCCCCACCCACCCCTGGGCGCGTAGGCTTAGCAATGCAGAGTGGAGCCATGGGTGGGGTGGTGATTTCACGCCTCAAGGAACTCTCATCAGGTATTTCCTTCTTCATGAGCCTCGGAAACATGGCTGACGTTGAAATAAGTGACGTATTTGAGTACGCACTTGAGGATGACGCAACCGATTCACTAATAGCTTACGTGGAGTGGGTACGTGACGGTAAGGCGTTCCTGGAGAAAGGCTCGAAGTTAGCGGCCGTTAAACCCCTATGCATCCTTAAGGGAGGTAGGGGCGAGAGAAGCAGTGAAGCCGTGAGATCCCATACCGGCGGGCTAGCAGGTAGTTACGTGATATTCAAGGAAGCGGTGCGTAAGATAGGCGCGTACCTAGCCGATGATGTGTCAGACTTAGTTGAAGTTGAGGAGGCGCTAAGGCGTGTGGAGCATCTTAACGGGTCAAGAGTGCTAATAGTAACTAATTCTGGCGGGTTGGGTGTGGTGACAGCATCCCATATTGAGGAACACGGCTTAGACTTACCGCCAATACCTCCAAAGCTCGCTGAGGTCTTAACCCGGCAGGCTGGGAAGTCATTCACTGGTAGAAACCCCGTTGACTTCGGTGGTGACGCGAGTGCGGAGCAAGTAGCTAAGGCATTGACGCTAGGCGACCTAAGTAGATACTTTGATGTTGCGTTGTTCGTGTACGTACCTACAGCTGCTGAAGGGCCGGAGGAGATGGCTAAGGCATTGAGGGAACATGTCGATGAGTTCTCACTCCCTGTCATAGCGTACTTCGACGGTGAGGGAAGCCATGAGGTCACCATGAAGGTTTCGAGCTTACTTCCCGCAGTTACTTCAGCCAGGAATGCTGCTAAGGCCGTATCGGCCTTAGTGAATAGGGGTAAGTACCTCAGATTAAGGATCACCCATAATAGTAGCTGATGAATATCCTTTAGTGGCTGGGGTGAGGGACTTGCCTGAAAGAATTAACCCCTTGAAAGCCCCCGCAGGAACTAGGTTAGCGCTCATGGGTAATGAAGCCATAGCCCGCGGAGCGGTTGAGTCAGGTATTTACGTAGTTACGGGGTACCCAGGCACCCCTTCCAGCGAAGTCATCATGACGCTCCAGAGATTTGGTAAGGACTTAGACATGTATGTTGAGTGGGCTGTCAACGAGAAGGTAGCGTTTGAACTGGCGCTAGGTGCCTCGATAGGTGGTGCGAGGTCCTTAGCCACCATGAAGGCACCGGGCGTCAACATAGCATCCGACCCAATACTCTCCGCGGCATACTGCGGTGTTAATGGAGCCCTAGTAATGCTTGTCGCGGATGATCCGGGCCCCATAACAACGCAGACAGAGCAGGATGACAGATGGTTCTCGAAACTCGCTAAACTACCAACGATAACGCCCTCAAACCCGCAGGAAGCTAAGGACTACGTTAAGGTAGCGGTGATGCTGAGCGAGAGGCTCCAGCTACCAGTAATTCTCAGGACAACGACGCGAGTTAACCACACAGTGGGCGATGTAGTGCTAGGCGCCACAGAGCAACCTAGGAAGTTCAAGGGATTCAAGAGGGACCCGCCGCGATTCGTGCGGGCTGGTATGAGGTGGAACTTGGAGCGCCACAAGTGGCTAAACAAGCAGTTAGAGAAGGTTGAAGGCATCCTTAACGAGTTGGGGATAAGCATTAACGAGGTACATGGTGACGGAGACGTCTGCGTGGTTACGGAGGGAGTCACGTACAATTACGTTACCGAAGCCCTAAACCTCCTAGGTGTGAAGGAGGGTGTGCGTGTCCTCAAGGTAGGGCAACTCTACCCACCGCCTAAGGAATTCTTGAAGAAAGGTTTACGCGGATGCGGGAAAGTAGTGGTGGTTGAGGAACTCGACCCGTACCTGGAGGAAACCGTGAAGACGTTGCTCTATGATGAAGGTATCAGCATTGATATTCACGGTAAGCACGACTCGTTACTGCCTATGGAGGGAGAGTTAAACGTACTCATGGTAGCTAAAGCGTTATCGCGCGTGATTGGTGTCCCACTCCCTAGGACCCTGCAGGTCAGCCGTGAAACCCCAGCACTACCTCCGAGACCCCCACCACTGTGTCCTGGGTGCCCTCACCGCGCGTCCTATATCGCCATACTTAAAGGCATAAGTAAGGCGGGCTTCAGGAGGGACGAGGTACCAATATTCGGAGACATAGGATGTTACGCTTTAAGCGTTGAGCCGCCGCTAAACGCCATATGGACCGAGCATAGCATGGGTGCAAGCATAAGCATGGCGGCAGGCATGAAGTTAGGCGGGAATGACAAACCGGTGATCGCCACGATAGGCGACTCAACGTTCTTCCACTCAGGAATACCCGCCTTACTGGAGGCTGTGCACAAGAGGATTAACATGCTCGTCATAATACTCGATAACACCGTGGTTGCGATGACGGGACATCAATCAACGCCATCATGGAGCGTGACCGAGACGGGCAGGAAAGCTAAGCCTGTCTTACTGGAGGACGTCGTCAAGGCGTTAGGCGTGGATAACTTAGCGGTAATCGACCCATTCGACGTTGACGACATGGCTAACGTAGTAGCTCAGTACCTGAGGAAGCCGGGCGTGAACGTCATAATAGCGCGCGCACCATGTGCCTTAATGAAGGTTAGGGCAGAGGGTGTTAAGGCGGTCTATAGGGTTGATCCCGAGGCATGCATAGGGTGCATGGCATGTATTAGGGGCACCGGGTGCCCTGCGATGTACGTTGATGAGAACGGTAAGGCAGCCATCATTGAGGAGGACTGCACGGGTTGCGGGCTCTGCGCTTACTTCTGCCCGCGAGACGCGATAAAGGAGGTGAGGCACGAATGAGCAGGGGGATTAAGGAAGTATTCAATATCCTCATAGCTTCGGTTGGGGGGCAAGGCGGACTAACGCTATCTAGGACGATAGCTATAGCTGCGGTTAGTGAAGGCCTCTCTGTGAGGACCGGGGAGACCTTAGGGATGTCCCAAAGATTTGGTTCCGTCACTAGCTTCGTGCGCATGGGTCCGCAGAACGCCGTCATGTCCCCCACGTTCTCTGAGGGGATGGCGCACGTCATGGTGGGTCTTGAACTCACCGAGAGTGTCCGCAACCTACGCTATCTGAGTGAAGGCGGCAAGATCCTAGTAGCCGACACCGTGAAGCCGCCCATCACGGCAAGCATAGGCACGGCAAGAATGCCGAGCAAGGATGAATTAGTGGGTGCTTTAACCAGCGTTGACCCCGAAGCAGTGATAGTGCCTGCCAGGAAGATAGCCTACGATGTCAGCAACCCGAGAGCAGCGAATATGGTCATGCTCGGCGTGTTCAACAGGATATTCGGGATCCTCAGCGATGACGCAGTGATTAATGCCATACTAACGCTCCTGCCTGGGAGAAGAGGAGAAACCTCGGTGGCGGCGTATAAGGCGGGGATTAAGTGGGCTGAGGAAAATAAGGTGGTGCAAGGCTAGCGCAGTGACTGCTAAAGCATACTACCCAGGCAGTAAGTACGTCCCCTTAAGCGTGTCAGGTACTGTATGCTACCTCTCATGCAAAGGATGTAATGCCGCGTACCTAAAGGGGATGGTGGACGTCAGTGACCCAGAAAAGCTGAGGCTAGTGCTCAATGAACTGTACAGGCAAGGTGTTAGGGGATACCTCCTAAGCGGCGGGTACAGCAAAGACGGGTACCTCCTGATAAGGAACGAACACCTTAAGGTTGTCAAGAACTTCTTAAGAGATCACGAAGCGGTTTTCTCCATACACCTAGGCTTAGCTCCTCGCGACCTACTCCATAGTGTTTGGTCTGCTGGTGTAGACGTTATTGATTTTGAGGTGCCTCCCAGCAATGGCTACCTGAAACATGTTAAGGGGTTAGGACACCATAGCGTCAACGACTACCTTGAGTTTGCTGCGTATATCCGCGATACCTACGGCAAGGACTTCATAGCTCCACACCTCATACTGGACTCAGCATATGCAACGCCTGAGGAGGAACAAAGGATGATTAAGGCGATAGCGGAGCTAGACCCTTACGTGTTCGTGGTGTTGGTTGAGATTAGGGGAACGAATAATGATGAGGGAAGAGTTAGGGACGCGTTGAGGCTAGCACGTGTGAGTTTCAGGGAAGTCGCGTTAGGGTGTATGAGGTCACCGAGGTTCAAAGCCCTAGACGAGGTATGGTTACGTGAGTGTTTAGTGGATCGAATAGCCGTACCTAAGCCAGCATTGGTCAGGGAGTACGATTTGCAGGTGATTAAAGCCTGCTGCTCACTAAAACCTAAGTACGAACACCTGTTTGCTTAAATTACCTCTCCTCACAAAGCTCCTTAAGCAACGTACTTAACTCCGAGAGATCATTGATCACTATTAGCCCGTCAAGGTCTGGCGGATCATCACTTCCCTTAAGGAATACTGGGTAACCAACATAGCGGAAGGCGCTCACGTCCCATGCGCTGTCCCCAACGTACATGAATTCACTGAGTGGGACACCCGTAACCTTAGATATCCTTCTTAACACGTCTCCCTTGCGGAGGGGATTAACTACTTCCTCTCCGCCCGGCACTAGGCAGCCGTTCCTATCGAACGTCAACTTATTCGCGAACGCCATATCAATACCTAACTCCCTCGCAACGTACTCCGCGAGCACGTGCACGCCCCCGCTAACCACAGCAGTCACGATCCCGTAACCCCTAGCTAGCTCCACAACCCTCCTCGCTGAGTCCCTTATTGTGACCCTACCTAGGAGGGCATTGAGGATTTCATCCCTAGTGATGCACCGTCCAGCAACGCGAACCATGGCCTCCGTATCGCGCCTCATCCACTCTGAGTACGTTATCTCCCCGCGCTCGAATCGATGCGCGTCACCAGCTTCATCCACTATCGCTTTCGAACCGAAGTACTCGTGAAGCACGCTCCAAGAGGACTTCTCTACAATGAGTACACCATCCATGTCGAAGGCCAAAACACCTACTCTACCGCAGCTCCTTCCCCGCAAACCCTGCTTACCTCCTCAGCAAGCTTTACGGCTAAGCTATCTAAAGTTTCCCTCGAAACACCGTACAGTCCCGAAGCCCTCGCCATATCCTTAAGGAACTCTCTCCACTCAACATTCGCTGCCCTAGCGCCTGCTAAGCTCCGCAGCATTTCCTCTAAAGCCTCAGGATTCGTAGCAAAGAAGTCGCCGAGCGCTTCAGCAGACTCGATAACGCATTTCTCATTAAGCACTAATCTGATCATTATGACTTTCTCGCCCTTCCTCTTAGCTGACGCCTCAATGACCCCCACAGCACTCACCTCATGGCCTAAGAGCTGTCCACTCCCGCGACCTATACTTCCACTCTAAACTCTTCGCAAGCTCTAACTCGGCAGGAGAGTACTTACCCCGCACGAACTCAACGTTAAGCGCGTCCGAGAACCCCTCGATTAGGGCTTCGATAGCCTCTTCCTTACTGATGCATCTGCCAACACATTCAGAAACTGTTATTACTCGCTTCCTTATAGTTGACGCGCCTCCATACTTAACCCCGGGAACGCGTAGGGAATTAGCCAACGTGTTAATGTCCGTAGCATACATAAACGTCCCATGCTGAAGAAGAGCCCCGAGCCTACGGGCCTGCGCGCTCCCCGAAAGCTTACGGCCATGCGCGACAACATCATTCAACGGGGCGAAACTTGCCTCGCAACCCAAACGCCTAGCTGCACGCACGACACCCTCACAAATAAGCCTGAAGGACTCCACATAATCCCTCGGAACAGAGTCGGCGCTAAGGACAATAGCGTACGTCACCTCACCCAACGAGTCATGATACACGGAACCACCACCACTGACACGCCTCACGACAGGTATGCCGTGCTCCCTAACGTACCCTAAGTTGACGGACTGGCTTAGGGACTGAAAGTAACCTATGGTTACTGCGGATGGTCTCATGACGTATAGCCTTAGCGTGTCCTCCACAGCGTTGATACCACGTAGCAGGAGCATCGCCTCATCCATAGCCATGTTGAAGAACGGGGTCCCCTCATCTACTATTAACCTCATAGCGTCTCGAGGCACCTCATCCACCCGCACAAGTTAATTGCACGTCTAGTAATAACTACCTAGGGCTAGGAAGTGAGGATTAGAGCGTCCCTCGGAACGCTAGTGGTTGCTGGACTTGAAAACGCTAGGGTTGATGCGCTACCAACCATAGGTTACGTCATGCTGGACAGTAACCATGGGTGTAACGGCACGTGCGCCTTCTGCCCTCAATCTAGGGATGCTAGCTCATCCAAGGAACTTCTCTCACGCATTACATGGCCTGAAAGCGACTTAGAGACCCTAGCCACGTCCCTCGCTAAAGCAGGGATAAAGCGGGTCTGCGTGCAGACCGTGATCAAGGAGAATTTCATGAGCGAAACCAAGGAGGTTGTTAAGACCCTCCATGAGTATGGCCTTAACGTATCGGTATCGATAACTCCTGTCCCTCTAAGGTACCTTAAGGAGCTACGGGATCTAGGTACCGACTATCTAGGCGTGGGGTTAGACGCTGCTTCCCCTAGGGTAGTGCGTGCCGTCAGTAAGCCTTACCCTTGGAACCGTTACTGGGAATTCATCAAGGATGGCATCACGGTATTCGGGGAAGGCCATGTGGTTACACACATCATAGTGGGGTTGGGTGAGACACCGAGAGAGCTACTTGAGACCATAGAGAGGGTGAGGGATCTCGGATCAGAAGTATCCCTCTTCGCCTTCACACCCGTGAGGGGCACACCGATGTACGGTACCCGTAGCCCCCCAAGCATAAGGTACTACAGGTTCGCGCAACTAGCGACGCACCTCATTATGGAAGGTGAAGACTGGAGGTCATTCACGGTCTTCAAGAACGGTTTACCCTACATAAGGCCTGAATACTTAGATCTAGAGAGAGTGGATGAGATCATAAGGTGCGTCATGGTGCGTGGTTGCCCAGGTTGCAATAGACCTTTCTACAATGAATCCCCGAGAACACGAATGTTTAACTATCCCTCCAGAGATGTCGCCCTAAGAAATATGGACACCATATTGAAGGAAATAGAGGCGATCATCCTTCAACACTAAGACTCATTATACCTTCACAGGCTATAGAATAGTGGCTACAGATACCCTTAATCAGCTCATTCACGAATACCTCAACACTCTTATCCGCGTCAGCGTCATCAAGCGACTTAAGGACGGCAGTCATAACCTTTTCCGGCTCGCCTCCGCCAAGCCAGAACACGTTGTCGAGGAGTTCAGAGAGGGTATCCACGATCCTAGCTTTGGAGGTATTCGCCTCTAAACGCATGTCGAATTTCTTGGCAAAGCAATAAGAATGAATGTACAGTACTACATCAACGGCAACAGCAAAGTTAACTGAGGCTAATATGTGAGATAGTTTCACTATACACTCGTTAGACATTATCCCAACAAGTTTCCTAGCATTCATTCTGATACCATTGACGTACTTTGTTCTAGCGTTTCTGGAGAGTTCCTCAAGGACGTCAATTATCTCGCCTGCCCTTACTCCAGAGGTTCTCTCCGGTAATTCATTCAATACTACCTTCTTAAGCTCAGCACTGACTTCGTTGATCCTGTCCCAGTCAGGTATATTGCCCCGACGTAGTTTCGTCATGATTTCCTCGAGTAAGGATAGCACTCTTGATAATGTTAACAGGCACGCTTTTAGCGTCAACAGTGCCTTCCTTGCAGAATTCTTTAATTCCAGTAACGTGGTCACATACATGATTCTCTTCAATAACTCCCTAGTTATCATTATGGATACTCGATCACCGTTCTTCATCATTATTGTGAATTCGTTGCCCCTCTGCTCAATAGAGAGAATATCCTCGAGTTTTAGGGCAATCACTAACTGCCCTTCAAGGCTTCTTAGGGTGATTTCCCTATTACTTACTTCTACATCGCAAGGAGTTTCTTCACCTAAGTATCTACACTTACTTCTGGGCATTCTGCGCACCTCCTCTAATTCTAATCCCTCCTTCCAGCACCTCAACGTCCTTCCTGCTTATAGCGTAGAGCTGGATGAAGTGAATTGAAGCGTCTCTCTTGAATGGTAAGTCCTCCAGACTCAGTACTCCTCCCTTCTTCATGAGTAGGTAGTCGATGTACTCCATTACAACAGGTATTAATCCGGTTCTCCGATGCATTGCCGCTAATTCCTTTAGGTTATCCACGATCTTCTTCAGCAGCTTAGGTAATACCGAATCGTACGCTGTTATTAGCTGTGCATAGCTTCCCTCAGTCCCTTCCTTATTTAGGTTCTCAAGGGTTTCACAAAGGTAATTTAGCCTCTCACCAACGTCGCTGAGTGCATGAAGTGTTGACGCCACCTCTGTGGCGGTATTTGTTCTTGAGCCTTCAAGCAGTAAGTTCAGGTCAGCCTTAAGGGCTTCAGGTAACTTGGCAATGATTTCTCGGAGTTTCTCCGTAACGTCCTTAATTACACGTGTTGCGGAATGTGTTGATGGTATGACGTCCGGAACCTCCGAGAGTATACTTGAAGCTTCTGACAGGAGCATGCCGAAGTTAGTGTTTTGTAGATCGTTTTCCTTTACATCCTTCTCAAGAGTCAAGAAAAACTCCTTAAGCTTCAAGAGCTTATTGTAGGTTTCCTGTATCGCGTGCTTATTTCTGGCAAGGATTAAAGTGTACTCCCTCACTATTCCCTTTAGTGCTGAGATGGGGTTACGCCAGTTACTACACTTCATGGGTTCCTCAGGAATAGCCTTAATGCCTAGAACTTTTTCTAACTCTGCAAGACTCTGGTTTATGGCTTTCTCTAAATAAGTACAGAGCCTTTCCGCGATCCTACGAAGGGCGTTTGCCTTGATCAAGATGTCCTCTATTCCCTCAACCTTTGTGGCAGTCACGGCCTTAAGCCACAGGTCCTCCGGGATCCTTACGTACGGGTCCATGATGGGCTTAAGACTCTGTACTGTAGTTGTGAGGGACGTGAATGTGTCTACGATTTCCCTCTCAACCTCAGCGGTGTCCTTCTTAATAATGTCGAGTTCATTGAGTGCAGATTTCAAAGTGTCTGGAGAGGGATTGCTCGAGACACGTTCCTTTATCCTCCTTAAATTCACGATTATTTCATTGGTTCGGCTACGCAGTTCCTCTGTCTTTTCGTTAGTCACACCTACAGATGTGAGCGCATTCACGGCATCTCTAACATTATCTAGCACGCGAAGAATGTGTTCACTGCGTTCCTCAAAGTCCTTCAAAAGTCTCTTAATTTCCCTTCGGAATAGGGTTGTATTTGTGAGCAACGCGGCTGTGAATGTTGATATTAATGTCAGTGTCACGGACTTCACAACGAGAACTCCATTTAGCCACGGTGCAAGTAAGTAAACAAGGACTATTACTAATGCGTTGAATACTATGCCAGATATCGCGATTGAGAATGAGTTCATTAACGTACGAGGAACCTTCTCAGGCCTAGTTAAGGATTTCCAGAAAGTTATTGCGAGGATCCCACCTACCCCGCCTGCAATTGCCAACGCAACGTACGTTACTACAAGGGCAGTTACGTAGGCCATGCTCCCGACGTGGAGACCGGGTAGCGTTATGTGGGGAAGATTCCCAGCATTATAAACCACTGCTGGAATCCCAATGAACGGTAATAGAGCGAAGACAAGCGACATGAGGTAACCTATGAGTGACCTCATACTGCAGACAAGCGCCGTAGCTAAACCTAGTAAAGAGATTAGCACCCAACCACTAGCCCCTAGTAATGATATAGCTAAGGCGTACAGTAGAACTAACTGCGGTAGGAGGTCCCGGTTACTGACCTTTACAAGCATGTCATAGAAAGCGATGAACACTACACTAAGGACAGAGAACACCAGGAACTCCGATGCCCACCGTACAGCCGGGTGAATATTTTTAGCTAAGGAGAAAAGCGTTAGGATAACGTAGGCAGCATACGCCATAGTAAAGGGTGTGCCCTTCCTATCGCTTCTAACTAGGATAGCGTGGCTCACGATAAGGATTATGAATGCACCACAAACGGCCATACTAAAGGGATATCTTACAACACTTAACGCATACCCATAAAGTAGTACCCAAGCAGCGAGCACCGCAGAGACAATAATGGAATCCTTCTCTACGGGCATACCTGATCATCCCCACAACTTCTTAATTAAGGATTCAATGTGGCCCGCAACCTTGTATAGTTCAACATAACCAGTTATCGTATCCCCTTCTCGTCCCGACGTCTGTGTTAGTGCTGACTGCAGGAACTCACGCAGTACCTGTGCGTTCACATCGAGAGCCGCTATCCTCAATCTATTACCCTCCCTAATTTCTACCCCCTCATGAACCCAGCCCTCCCTCCTTGATAATTCCCTTAGTTGGTCACCATTAACTATGTATGTGGGTCCTTCTATAATTCCGTACATTCCGCTAGACTGATACTCCGATCCCCAAGATGCGAACCTGGAGAAGCGGATAAACCCTAGCAAGTCCTTAAATATTTCCGGGACGCTTGTTGAGTAGCATACTGCGGCGGTAACGTGTACATCGTTCTCCAGCGCCCTATCTGCTGCGCGCATTAGGTTCGCTAGGCACCATCTCAGTTCCTGAGCTCTCTCTAAATTATTGAGGGCATGCATCTTAGCTATCATTCTGCTTACATTGGCTATAGTAGCGATGTCAAGTAAGCCCTTGTCGAGTGCGAGTGCCATGAATGTGGCGGTATTAAGCACGTGGTCTAGCCTTGATACGTCGAGAAGTACCTTAACCTTAGCCTCAGTGTTAACGCGGCGTAACTCATTAAGTGATTCGTATGCGAGTAACGTATCCTGGGATGATTCGCGAGCAACTATGTTTACTTCCTTAAGATCCTTGGTGATCAACGATTTGATCTTCACTAATGTATCGTGATGCGTATTGCCTTTAATCAAGTCTATCCAGAACGCTGTGTCCGGTAACCCCTTAGTTGAGAAGAAGTAAATATCCTTGGATTCATATTGTATCTTGGACTCCTCCTCATTACCGAAAAGAATCACGAGGCTCTGTAAGTTGCGCGTAATTCCTTCTATGTTAATTACATGTTTTTGGGGGAGAATTATCATCATGTCATAGTCCACCAAATCTATTAGGGAGAATAGGCGGCTAAACATGTCAATAGCTGCACTCAAGCTGCTACCACCCCATCCCTTAAAGAGATGAGACCCATGCTATTAAGAGATAGTAATTCAGAGTTGCCCATAAGTCTGAGCATAGGCGTATATGCTTTCACAATAGTGTGTCGAACGAATACTTGATTGTTGGGGCTCATTACCTTACACATGAAAGATAGTGTTGTTAACGTTATAAATGATATCTTTCTTAACTAATAGTAAGCGGATGTAGGGTTAGTTGCTGTAGGGAACTAAGTAATGATAAGTCGGGGAGTTCTGTTTTATAAGATCAATTACTCTATAGGACCCGCGTCCGGACGGCCCTGTCTTAAACCCTTGCCGGCATACGGTCTTAGGCCTTCACCGCCCTTTAGCAGGAGTATTGCTAGGTTCCTTGCATGCTTTCTTGCCCTGTCTAGGGCTATTCTCAGAAGCTCGGATTCTTCCCCACTTTCGTCCTCGTGGATAGTTACGTCTATCACGTGTTTGTTCGTTGTTAGTTGAACTAATTGGAGGGCCATACTAGCAACTATGTACGAGAACTTATCGGTTAGTGTTTTGCCTACCCAGCCGAGCGTTATGACTCCTTCGCACCCCTCCTCCTCGATTAGCTTCTTCGCCGCTACTGGGATGTCCTTTATTCCTGGTACAGTATACCTAATTATTATGGCGTTTGGTAGTTCCTCCTTAAGCACTCTCTCAGCTTCGGCACCCATATCCACGCGTGCGAAGGTCGTGTCAACTATCCCCACCTTCATGAGATCACATCCTCTAGGAACTTACCTCCCTCGTATATTAGGTCACCGTCAGCGTACACCTTCCCCTTCCTCATGTCCTTGACCATGTCCCAGTGTATTGCTGAGACGTTCTTTCCTCCTGTTTTCGGGTATGATGCTCCAAGCGCTAAGTGTATAGTCCCGCCGATCTTCTCGTCGAATAATATTTCCTTGGTGTACCTCTTAATGTCGTAGTTCAAGCCGAAGGCGGCCTCACCTAACCTTCTAGCACCCTCATCAGTCTCTAGCATTCGTTTAAGGAATTCCTCACCTTTAATCGCGTGGGCCTCGACCACAGCTCCGCGCTTGAAGACTAGCTTAACGCCCTCAACCTCAACACCGCGCCATACGGCAGGGTACGTGAACGTCACATACCCCTCGGTGGAGTCCTCGTGAGGACCCGTGAATACTTCGCCTCCCGGCATGTTGTTCTTCCCGTCATCGTTTATCCAGATCCTCCCATCAACTCTTAACGTTAGGTCCGTGTCTTCTGAAACTATGCGTAGTTCTGAGACCTTATTGAGGAAGTTCGCTATCCTTTCCTGCCATTCTGCCTGGTTGACCCACTCCGCTATGGGGTCCTCCTTATGCAGTTTGAGGGCCTTGAACACGAACTCCTCATATTCTAGGGGCGACATACCTGCTTCCTGCGCGAGCGCGTTAGTGGGGTAGGCGGTGGCAACCCACCTAAGGCTGCCTTCGGCATCCCTCTTCATGAATATCTCAGTTAGTTTCCTGCGGGCCTGCGACCTAATCTTTATCTTAACAGGATCTACGCTCGCGAGGGGCTTCGTGTGTGTCGGCGATATTATCGAGATGAACACGTCCCCTAGCTCGTAAATGGTTTCCTCAATCTTCGAGTAGTGCCTCAGTAAGTCCTCATCAGCGTAGCGGTAGAATATTTCACTTAGGACATCATCCCTTGGGTTAAAGAACGGGTAGCCTCCCCTCTCAACGACGGCTCGCCATAATTCCCTAACGAGAGGATACGCCGCGAAGCTGGCGTTTATAAAGACTTCGTCTCCCTTCCTAACGCCTGTACAGTAATCTGTGAGTAACTTGGCGAATTTTCGGTACATTATCACCACCTTTTAAGTAAGTAGGGGTAAGAATTAATTATTTTTCATTACGCGTGGCTGGACTGCTTAGGGAAGGGGTTCGTTGCTATACAAAGCATTTAGTTACTTTACTATTGCTGAAATTCGAAGAAAGTTGTGGTATGAAGTTGGAAAAAGCTTTGAGGGATTTCCTTTTAAGCGTGTTATATCCAGCCCCTTAGCTTCATAGCCCTATAGACTCTGTCTACGGCGATTACGAAGGCCGCGTCCCTCATCGTGATTAGCTTGTCTGGGTGCTTGGCCTTAAGCTTCTCCCAGCCGTCCACGGTCTTGTGGAAGTTCCTCTTCATTATCGCAGCTAGCTTCTGTCTCGTCTCTTCCTCGTCCCAGAAGTACCACTGCAGGTTCTCGACCCACTCTAGGTAGGACATCACTACGCCGCCAGCGTTGGCAAGGATGTCGGGCACGTCCGCTATGAAGTCCTTCCTCTGATACAGTATCTTCTCGGCCTCGGGCGTTACAGGGCCGTTGGCTGGCTCGACGATGAGCCTGGCCTTGACCTTATTCACGTTCTCCTTAGTTATCACGTTCTCAATGGCTGAGGGCATGAGGATGTCGCAGTCCACGAATAGCGGGGCGCTGGGGTCAGGTATCTTCTCGCCCTTCGGGTAGTTGATGACCTTCCTGGTCTCGTTCTTTACCTTCATCGCTAGCTCCACGTCAATTCCGTTCGGGTCGTACACAGCGCCTGAGGTGTCGCTAATGGCGACGATCTTAGCTCCCCACTTCGAGGCCCAGTAAGCAGCCCACTGACCAGCGTTGCCGAAGCCGTGAATCGCTATCCTCTTACCCTCAAACCCGTCCATCCACCTCTCGGCAGCCTCCTTAGCAATGACGACAGCGCCGAAGCCTGTGGAGTACATCCTGACGGGGTTGCCCCAGAGCTCTGGTGGCTTAGCTGTGAACACGCCGGGCACGTTGTAGCCCTTAAGCTTGCTGAACTCGTCAACCATCCAGATCATGATCTGCGGGTTAGTGTTCACGTCGGGTGCAGGGATGTCCTTCTCAGGACCGATTATGGGGGCTATGGCCCTAGCGTAGCCCCTGCTGAGCTGCTCTAGCTCACGCATGCTCATCTGCTTGGGGTTGCACCTGACGGCGCCTTTACCGCCGCCGTAGGGTATCCCTGCGAGTGAGTTCTTGAGGGTCATACCGGTGGCAAGGGCGATGTCGGTTTCGAGGGTGACCTCGGGGTGGAATCTGATGCCGCCCTTGTAGGGACCTAGGGCGTTGTTGTGTTGGACCCTATAGCCCTCGAAGATCACGAGCTTGCCGTTGTCCATCCTTACAGGTATCTTCACGGTGAGGATCCTGTCGGGCTTGCTTAACATTGTATATACTTCTTCAGGCATGCCGCCTAGATCTACTGCTTCTCTGAGAACTTTCAACATCCATTCTAGATAGGATGCCACGATTAAGCACCAAGTATATATCACGCCGAGTAATTTATACTTTGCTCTACTTGTTTTAATCAATACATACTAGAGCTCTTCATGCTAAAACACATCGTAGTAAGAAGGTTTTTAGCAAGCAATGCAATTAAGGTATTAACCAGTTATATCCATCAGGGGTAATGTGGTGTCATGGCTAATACTACTCTAAATAGTATTGATAAGGATAAATGGAAGCACGTGCTATGCTTTCCCCACCCTGGTGAAGACTGCGTCCGAATTAGGGTTGAGAGATTAGTTAATGCTGGCGTGTTAACCCTGCTAAGCGAGGGGAGGGAGGACATAGGGGGCTTAAGGGTGTTGGGGAAGGGACACGCATCAGTGGTTATTAAGGCGGTGCTTAAGCCCTCCCTAACCGTCGCCATCAAGGTGAGGCGTACCGACTCCAAGAGGGACTCACTCAGGCTTGAGTGTGAGGTCATGAGGGCTGCACATCCAATAGCGCCTAAGGTGTATCGTTGTGAGGATGACTTCATTATAATGGAGTACGTTGACGGTGCCCCCATCGGTGAGGTTATGGATAAAGTCATAATGGAGGGTTGTGGTAGTGCTTTACCGCTGGTTCTAAAGGTGCTTGGGGCTGCGAGGTACTTAGACCTCGTGGGTGTTGACCATAAGGAACTCTCACTGCTTAGGGAACACGTCTTAGTAACGAGGGACGGGAAGGTGAGGGTGATTGACTATGAGAGCGCCTCCCTTAGTGAGGCACCCTGTAACGTATGCAGGGTGTGCTCATGGTTCATTTACAGGTCAGCCTTCGGTAGGGAGTGCTGTAAGGACCCCGAGCGCTTGAAGACGGAGCTAAGGGAAGTTCTAAGGAGGTATAAGGCTCGAGCAACGGATGATGCGTTCAAGGCAGTGATTAACACGATCGCAAGATTCTGTTGCGCGGGGTCTCCTAAGTTACGAGATTAACGCAACCATTAAGTTGGGGCCCACGCGTCCTTCCCGGAGGGCTTTCCTAAGCGGTTCGATGTCTCTCCCGCTGAGACTGTCACGTAATTTAGACAGTGCCAGTAGGTCGTCCTCTGTGAATGGCCCGTCTCTTACTATTAGGAGTCCGCACTCCGTGGATATTATTGCTGAGCCTAGTCCGCCCTCGAAAAGCAGGTTAATAAGGCTCTTCATGTCGTGCGGTGAGGGAGTGCATCCTCTGGGATGAGTATGCGCGCTCAGGGACGCCTTGATATTGGGGATCACTACTCTGTCCTGCTCCCCCTCGAGGAGGGCGGCTGAACCATTCTGCAGGATCACCAGCATATACTCCACTTCAGTTAACGCGCACTTCAGGGCGTAGGGTGCGAGCGTGGACGTCACCTCCTTAGCAATGAGTTCCCGTACCCTCCTGTACAGCTCCCGAAGTCCCCGCCCTCCCTTACCCGGGATGAACTCGTACTCCTTAATCAAGCCGTATTCTACGGCCTGATCTAGTTCGAAGCCCTCCTCCGGGAATTCCTCGCAGCTGCTGCAGTACACCATTAGCCTGCCGCTGGAGGCTTCAGGAAGCTCAACGCCTACGGACCCACACCCATACTCAGCGATGATGGACTCCACACCATTAATCACTAGGTTAAGCAGTGCTATCTCCCTAGTTCTCGATGACGTGACCTCAAATGCGGCCTTGCGATTTGGTTGCATTGCCCACACCTTAGCATGTTGTATTATCATTGAGTTTATGAATGTGAGCTAAAACGGTTAACGCGGCATGCCCTGCAGTAACATAACTCAATATAATCGCTGGGCAGTTTAATCTTGGGGTGCGGTATTGGATACCTCAAAGGATTACCGCATATTACTTGCGGAGGATGCTCTGCGGAGGCTCGACAAGAGGGTTAAGTCGTGGTCGCTGAGTTACCCGATACATAAGAATAAAGTTCTTGACCTTCTGCGTGAGGTGAACGGATACCTTCAAGCGATCAAGCACTCATACCTACCGCTTCAGTACCTCCTTAAGTACGAGCCACTATCTAAGCTGACGGAGGTCGCCCGCAAGCTCTCGACAGAGCTCCTCCCGCCTAAGGGGGTTAGGGTTGAGGGTAGGTCGAGGTTCCTCCTAGCCGAGATAAAGTACTCCCTACTCCAGCTACTCAACCTGAGGGCAAGGCTGGCTTTAGGGGAGGAGAACCTGCCCGAGAACGCCGTGGATATTGTGGCGGTGGAGGTTGTTTCCGTGATGAGGCATCCTGAGGCGGAGAGACTCTACGTGACTAAGGCTGGGACGGAGAAGTTTGGGTTAACCATAGTTACTAACATACTAAACATTAAGAAAGGCGAGGTTAGGGCGGCCGCGATCCTACCTCCCCAGGAGTTCTTCGGCGTCGTGAGTGAGGCGATGTACTGTAGCGACCCACTACCGAAGGAAATGCTGGGGAAGAGACCGCCGCGCGACGCCATACACGTGTCTGAAGTAACGAAGGTTGTTGAAGCAATAGTTAGGGGCAGTAAGTAAGGGCTCAGACAGCCACCGCCTCCTCACGAACTCAGCGGTCGGGACTGCTCATTAATTAGTCATCACTGCCTATGGTATAAGGTGGCTAGTATCTGAATAAAAGCATCTGCTGGCTTAAGTATGGGTCAAGCTGAGCAGCTCTCTCAAGCAGGGCGGACGCAACCATGATGACGAAGTTCTTTCCTGAGCGCGAGTAGTTGTTTAGCGTTAAGTTAGCCTCGACAATTAACGCGAATAGCTTATCGTCTATGGCGCCTACCTCCAACGCCTGGGCAGCTAAGTACGTGAGGTCTGAAGGGGGTCGGAAACCCCCTCCCTTAAGCAGTATTAGAGCCTGCAGTAACTTCCTCAGCACTTCCCCCATGATCTCCCTCCAGTTATCATCCTTAACCTTCGATAGGAGGTCTACGGCCTCGTTGAACAGACGTAGAGAATCCCCGTAGGACCTCAGCTTCCCTGGAG
Source organism: Desulfurococcales archaeon (assembly GCA_027023255.1). Lineage (GTDB taxonomy): Archaea > Thermoproteota > Thermoprotei_A > Sulfolobales > NBVN01 > WAOL01. The sequence continues at coordinate 3,663 of JALVVU010000066.1, read as the reverse complement.
CCTCACCACTTAAGTTAGTGCTCATACCAGTCAGTTCCCCGTTATCATATTTCGATGTTAGCGTGTCTCTTCTTAAGATCCTCCTCGGTCTTCCCTAGCCTCATCATGAGTTCGGAGACCACGGAGTCAAGAATGACCATCGTGGTTATCTCGAAGAGCGTTCCGAGAGGTGCTAGGGGTTCGTAAATACCGATGAGCTGCCTAACGTTGTAGTCGTCCTCCGAACTCACCTTAGTCCTACCCGGTATCTGCACTATCAGGTCTGAAAGCTTCCCAAGCGGTGACTCAGGGAACGTAGTCAGCGACACGACCGTCGCGCCAACGGACTTCGCCACCTCAGCCGCCGTAACGACGAGCTTCGTACGCCCAGAACCAGATATCGCGATAACTACGTCACCCGGGTGTAGGGCAGGAACGATCGTCTCCCCTAACACGTAAACGTTAAAGCCCAAGTGCATTAGCCTCATCGCGAATGCCCTGCCCACGAGGCCTGAGCGGCCAGCACCTATGACGAGAACCTTCTTACCGTCGTTGTATGCGTTGACGAGAGTATCGACTAATTGCTTTATCTCATTATCTGATATGCGGTCTAAAGCATTCATAATGAATCTCGATATAGCGGCATACGATTCCCTGAATACCTGCACCCAGTCCCTCCCTAACCACTGCCTCCTAAGCATATAAGCTTAGCTTCTCTCTAAATGATGGGAGTGTTAAAAACTCATTTTAAGGAACCAGTGAATCGAACTTCGTGGATGATGAGGGAGGTGATCTCGGATCGGTGACGAGCCCTAGGGGGTTTTCTGATGATTTCCGTAAGCTCGTCGAGTTAATAGAGACGCTGTCCAGGAGGGGCAGGTGCGTCGACCCCGATGAAGGAGGGCAGGTTTCGCTTAACATGATGAAGTCCTTCGACACGTTCTACGTGGGTCTTGACGGTAAGTATTGCCTTAAGTCATTAGTTCCGGTAGCCCTGAAGGCGATGGAGCTGGGGGCAGATCCATTCAGAGTAGCGGCCCTACTCGACTGGAGGGATTTCGAGGAGTTAGTGCTTGAGTACTTGAGTAGGTCAGGGTTCGAGGGGGTGAGGTCCGTCAGGCTTCGGAGCCGTAGGTTCGAGATCGATGTATTAGCAGTTGATGCGGTATCCGGTTATTCCTTAGCGATTGACTGCAAGCACTGGTCGCCGGGCTACAGCAAATCATGGAAGTTGAGGGAGGTAGCGAAATCCCATAGAGCTAAGGTAGAGCTAATGTGTAGTGAGTGCGCGGAACTCAGGAAAGGGGCTAGGATCCTAGCTAAAGCCAAGTGGGTGGTGCCCGTAATAGTGGCCCTTACTGGGAGCGTGCGGGGATACGTTAACGGATCATTTATAGTCCCCATACACGCCTTCAGGGATTTCCTCCTCAATCTAGATTACTACGTCGGTGAACTCTCGGATTACGAGGGACGTATTAAGAACCCCTGCCGGGGGACCCGTAAGGACCTGTGAGTTAGTGAAGCTCAAACTAAGTTAAGGGCGGGCTCACCATTCACCCGAGAGTGGGCATTTAAGGTAATTTAGGGCCGTTTACAGTCACCCTCGGCTTCATTACGGCGCGGCTTGAGGCCCCTTACCGCCCTGCCGGAGGGATTAGCTAGTGCTAGTATTTGTTGCGGAGGTAGTTGTAGTCATGTTAACCACTGTGAATAGCTGGCTTGTTGTGTTAGTTGGGGTTGGCGTTGTTGATGGGGTGGTGGGTGTTGTCTGTGTTGATGTAGGTGTTGACGTTGTCTTGCCTGCTTCCTCTATTTGTAGGCCATACCAACCTAGCGCTATGGCTATCACCATTAGCACAGCAAGCACGAGTATGCCGACCGCTGTATTGTCATTTCCTCTCTTCCTTCTTGACATTCCTTATCAACCATTCACGTTATCGAGGCTACCTTATAAGTCATTGCGTTCCACCTGTAAATTAATTAACGCTACCGCTAGTGTAGGTGAGGGGCTAACTTAATGCTAGATCCTGCGTACGCGGTGATGATAGCGATCATCGTTGCCGAGGTTGCGGTATCGCTCACAGTAATGCTGAAGCCTGGTACGGCGGAGAGGCTTAGGAAACGCGGCGTTAATGTGATGCCGCTCATGATACTTGTTGATATGGGTAAGGTGCCGAGGTTCAAGCGGCTAAGCGAATCCCGTGCCTTCAGGATGGGCGTCCTCATTGCCGGACTCGTGAACTTCGCCGTTGTCCTCGCACTCTTCTACTGGCAGGTGCTCCCCGCAATATGTCGCATAATATCCTCGCTATTCGTTCATGGTGCGGCGCAAGCTTCATCGCCGTTCGTACCCATAATACCTGGCGTGACCATAGGCCTGAGGTCCTTCCTCTACATTCTGCTAGCCCTCTCGATTGGTGTCGCAGCCCACGAGCTAATGCACGCCATAGTAGCTTACGCTGAGGGCTGGCGTGTTGAGGCATGGGGGGTGGGTTTGTTCATTATATTCCCTTTGGCTTACGTACGTCCGAGTGAGGAGGACTTCGAGAAGGCGTCGCTTAAGGCGAAAGCCGCAGTCCTCACTGCTGGGGTGCTGGCGAATACTGTCCTATTCCTCATAGCTATGGGGTTAATGCCCGTGGTGTCAGCGCAGATAACGACCGAGCTAACAATTGTTTCACTCGTGAATAATCCGGAGGCCCCGGCGGTTAAGGCCGGGCTACCGGCACCAAGCATTATAGTCTCAATCAACGGGACTAGGATAGACTCGATTCAGAAGCTACAGCAATTCCTCGCCCCCATATACCCGAGGAACGCTACGCTCGTGTTTGAAGTCGTTAGGGCAGAGGTCATAGGAGGAGAGCTAGTTAAGCCTGTGGAGAACCATACCCAAGTGTTCGTTATTCATAAACCGGCGAACGAGAAAATAGGGATATACATCGCTGACCTACCTTCCTGGAAAACCCCGGCCTTAGCCCTCTACAGCGCTAGGTTCCTATTCTGGTTAAGTATAGTTAACATCTCCTTAAGCATGATCAACGCCGCACCCCTTTACATCTCGGACGGCGGTAGGCTCGTCAGTGAGGCTCTGAAAGGACGTGCCCCATCATGGGTTAACCACTTAATTCAAGGAGGGACCGTCATAGCGACGATAGTATTACTGGTTATTGGCTTCCTTAACTTCCTGCATTAAGGCGTGACCTTCCTATACTTGCCTGTCCCCTGCATGAACTCCCTCCCAATCATCCTGGCCTTCTCGGAGGAGGTTATCACATGCTTTAGCGCTTCAGCCATGCAGATATCGTTGAGGGCTTCAACAGCGTCCAACGCTTGGTAGAGGGTTCTTGCCGCGGCAACTACCCCGTGACCAAGTAGCACCACGACTCTGCACTTCCTCACGGCGTTCGCGACCGCCTTAGCGAGTTCCTCACTCCCTGGAGGTATGTAGGGGATTGTCGCGACGCACTTCCCTATGGAGTAAGCCTCGATATAGTCTTCAGGGTTCACGCTTAACCCGGCAGAGTATAGTGCCAGCGTGAAGGGATTATGCGTATGTATTATGGCGTTAACCTCAGGGAGAGCTTGGTATATGTACTTATGCATCCTCCATTCCATCGACGCCTTCTTACCCGTTAATGATTTCTGGGGCTCCATATCGAAAGGCACGTAAACCATGTCCTCCGG
>JALVVU010000065.1 GCA_027023255.1 Desulfurococcales archaeon | reverse complement strand
TCACTGATGCTTGCCCTGAACATGCATGCTGGGTTAGAGCACTTAACCCTCCATATGCTTCCATGTAGCTCGATAACGCGCTTCGATCCTGCCCTTTGGTGTAGGCCGTCGACGTTCTGCGTTACCACGGCCTTAATCACGTTAAGGGCCTCAAGCTTTGCTAGGGCCTCATGACCTGGGTTGGGCTTCGCTTTCCTTATTAGGTTCATTCGCCACACGTACCACTCCCAAACCCTCCTAGGGTTCCTCTCGAAGGCTTCGGGGGTTGCGAGCTCCTCCGGCTTGAACCTAGACCATAGCGAGTCCTCCCCGGATCCTCTGAAGGTGGGTATGCCTGACTCGGCGGAGATCCCGGCGCCCGTGAACGCTATCGCGTGCTTCGCTGATGTGAGGGCGCGTGCAGCCTTAGTCAGTGGCGTGTCACTCAATGCGTCCTCCCCCACCTTACTATCGCTCCAGAACTACTTATTACTAGGGCTTGATTGAAGTACTTGGTTGGTGGTGCTTTGACGTCGTTAATCGATATTGCGTTGATCGTGGTTATAGCTGTGTGCTTCACCACCGCCTTAGTAGCGTCGTTCATTGCGCGGTGGGGTAGGGCAACCCGCTCGCTAAGCGTTGCAGGGTATGTGGCGGGTGTCGTTGGGCTTCTGCTTACGTCAGCTCACCTTTACCTGACCGGCTACAGTGGGTGGTGGGTCGTGCTGTTAATAGCTGTTTTCTTCGCGTTAGCTGTGCGGAGGCGACAGTGGTGAGGGGCACGCACCCTAACCCCCACCCTTAATTAGGTTTCTTAACCATGAAGTACTGGTGCGTTGTAAATGCTTAGGGAGGAGGAGTTAGTTAAGTCGGGAGTTCTCCGTGTCGCTGAGTTAATGGCTGTTGCGGCTAAGACCGCTCCCAAGGCTAGGGGGCGGGACAACATTAAGGTGGCGGTGATTGCTGATAAGGAGGAGTTAGAGAGGTTAGCGGCTAAGATGGAGGAGCTTGCCCCGACCCGCGGCTCCTTCTTCGCGCGGGACGCGGGGAACGTTAGGGTTTCTGATGCGGTCGTGCTCATAGGTGCTGACGTTATTAACCTCGGCCTACCTACCCCGCCTGACGAGGGTGGCGTTGACCTCAACACCTACATGGCGTTAGTTAACTTAGGCATAGCGCTAGGGTCCGCGGTGAAGGTCGCGTCACTGCTGAACGTCGATAATAGGATCATGTACTCCATAGGTGTTGCTGCGAAGGAGCTTGGGTTGATGGATGCTGAGTACGTGCTTGGCGTGCCTCTCTCGGCTAAGGCGAAGAGCCCGTATTTCGATAGGAAGCACTGACGCCGTAGTGGGTAAGGGATTGAACCTAACTCGTCTCTTTTCCACGTTAAGCTTATTTACTCGTTCAGTATTACGTACTTGGTGTTCGGTATATCGAACAATGAGGTACCGCTAATCGTTGGGGAGAACGTAAGGAAGTTTAGGAGAGCACGGGATATCTCACTCGGTGAGCTAGCTAGGGAGGCGGGAATCTCTAAGTCGACGCTCTCCGCGATCGAGGCAGGGAAGGCTAACCCAACGATATCGACGCTTTGGGCAATATCCAAGGCGCTGGGCGTCCCCTTCAGTTCCCTTATCGGTGAGGGAGTCGTTGTTGAGGAGGGCGGGGTCCACGTGAGGTTAGTTGAGCGTGGGACCAGCACGGAGGTTTACGTCATGAAGCTACGTCCTAAGGCGTTACGGGACGCTGCCCCGCACCAGGAGGGTGTTGAGGAGTTCGTCATCGTTGTGGAGGGTTCCGCACTCGTCGGGCCTAAGGAGGGGCCCAAGTACCTTAGGGAGTTCGAGACCCTCTCCTTCCGTGGGGACGTGCCCCACATCTACGCTTCCCCGGATCGCGGCTCAACCCTAATCATCGTTCTGAGGTATGGGGGTGGTTCGCGTGGGTTCCGTACGTAAGGTTAAGCACATAGGGATAGTGGCCTGTAGCGCGCCGGGCGCGGCGCTCTGCTACAGGATAATATGCACCGAGGCTGAGAAACTCCTTGGCGAGAGGTACGCGCACCCGGAGGTAAGCATGCATGGATACCCATTCAGTGAGTACGTTAAGTTCATTGAGCGTGGCGAGTGGGGGCGAGTGGCTGACCTCATGGTGGCGTCGGCCAGGAAGCTCGCCGCCATAGGCGCTGACTTCGCGATAAGCCCGGACAACACCATCCACGTGGTTTTCGACGAAGTGGTTAGGAGGTCGCCGATACCGTGGCTACACATAGCTGAGGAGGTAGCTAAGGAAGCCTCCAGGAGGGGCTTCAGGAGGCTGGGCGTGCTGGGCACGAAGTACTTGATGGAGTCCAATGTTTACCCCTCACGTCTCTCCAAGTACGGGTTGGAGTACGTGATCCCGGGCGAGGAGGACAGGGTCAGGATAAATGAGGTGATATTCGGCGAGTTAGTCTACGGCGTCATCAGAAAGGAGTCTAGGGACTACTTAGTTGAGGTGATTAGGGGATTGGAGCGGGAAGGGTGTGACGCCGTCGTGCTGGGCTGCACGGAACTGCCGTTAATCCTTAACGATGAGGTCTCACCCCTCCCCACGCTAGACTCCACTAGGATACTGGCGCTCGCCGCCCTTAGGGAGGCTGTGGGTCAGCGCTCGTAGACCACCTCACCGTCAACTATGGTGGCGACCACCCTCAAGTCATTGTCAAGCACCACGAGGTCGGCACGGTAGCCTGGCCTCACGTCCCCTAGCCCTACGAGCCTTAAGTTCCTGGCAGGGTTCAGGGACGCCATCCTAGCGACTTCGGGTAGCGTGTAGCCTAGCGAGGTCACGTTCCTCACAACCCTGTCAAGGGTTAAGGTGCTCCCGGCTAGGGCGCCGCTCTCCAACCTAGCCGCCCCATCCTTAACAATCACTTTCAACCCTCCCAGAGAGTACTCGCCATCAGGTAGGCCCGCAGCGCTTATCGCGTCACTAATGAGTACCGTCCTCCACGTCCCGGCGTGGTTTATGGCGAACCTAACCGTTGCTGGGTGTAGGTGTATGAAGTCCACTATTAACTCGATGAAGACATCAGTGCTTTCCAGTGCGGCAACCACCACGCCCGGGTCTCGATGACGTATTGGGCGCATGGCGTTGAAGAGGTGTGTTGCCCTTGACGCGCCAGCCGCGAATGCCTTAAGGGCTTCCTCGTAGGTGGTGTTCGTGTGCCCCACACTAACCACGACGCCCCTACTCACTAGTAGGGAGATTGCTTCGAGGGCCCCACGCACTTCGGGGGCTAGGGTAACCATCTTGAGGAGGTCGCCAGCCGCATCCAGGTAGTCGAGGATCTCCTTAGTGCTTGCCTCCCTTATGTAGGCCGGGTTCTGCGCCCCCT
>JALVVU010000064.1 GCA_027023255.1 Desulfurococcales archaeon | reverse complement strand
GTCTCTATTTGGGAAAAGTCTTGAGTAGTGGGAGATCCCTAAGCCTACCACTGGTCATCGGGGTAATCATCATCGTAGCGATAGTTGCTTCCTCACTAACGTACTACTACGCCTCCCTAAACCTACCTACGGTAACATCACAAACAACGATCACCTCAACAACCACGGCAACAAAGAGCGTGACGATGACCGAGACAAGCACCGTAACGGTGACTAAGACCGTAACGAAAACCACGACGCTACCACCCTCAACAATAACCCTAACCGTCACGACAGCATCCACAACTACACCGTCAGGAAAAGTAATTGTTATCCCAAGGAATGACACAGCAGCCCAAAGGCTAGCAGAGTTCGAACTAAAGCACCAGGTTCTGACATCAGTGGTCATATGGCTCATATGGATGAAGATACGTGATAAGCTCCCCCCGCCAATATTGGATCCCGCCACCGCGCTGGCGGATAGAGTGGCTATGACGTTGACCTCTCAGGACGTCGTTGCACTACCCCCGCTAACGTCAGGGTACAGCATTAGGTATGTCAGGTCTCTTATTGCGTTCCATCCGACCCAGGAACCTAGTAACGAAACATGCTTACCGATAAACATAGAGAGCAACGCACACGGAGTCGCCAATACTAGCGTAGTGCTGGAGCCAGTAAACTCATCAGCAATCACGGTGCGGGTTGACAGTAAGCTCCCAATGTGGAGCGTAAGCTTTAATGCGGTCATGATGCTCATGGGTAATAATACCTTAAAGATAGTCGAGACCTCAGGCGCTGGGACTACGTTAACGCGTATCACGCAGGTAACCCGTAATGACTTACCAGTAATGATGAAAGAAGTATTCAAAGGCATAACGAATGAAGCGAGCATAAACTCATCTAATGGTGCCCTCATAATCAGGACGACTGGTAGCGTAATTAGGGTGGTTGAGGATGCTGAGCCAGCATTAAAGAAGATACGGGACTCACTACACATCGTCGTGACTTATGACGGGAGTGATAGGGTGCTGGATAACATCATAGCTCCTAGGTACAGGGTCTTCATGTCGGGCTTCGTGAAGGTGAGGATGGGTAACATCACGTTCTCCATCGACCTTAACTACGGCGGCACCGCGTACCTCCTAGGGAGTGACCTCCTAGTCTTCACCACGAACACCGTAGGCAACCTGCAGGTCGGCGTCGCTACGGGCAGTAACACCTACTGCCGCTACTTAAAGGAGCCCCTAGTAACGCATGTTAAGCTTGAGGCGTTTAGTACGTCGTGAGCCGTGCCTGGGTTGAAGGACTAAGCAGTGGGTTAGTTGTAGATTTTTTCAGTACTGCTCAAATAACACTTATATCCCCTACCTCTTTCATGAGATGGTGTTTGGAGTGAGTAGCACCACCTACCGCGCATCCACCGTAGCGGCACTCGTGCTTATCGTAGCCTTACTTGCCTCAGCCTCAACCTACTGGTTCATCAAAGCCGGTGAAAGGCAAGTAACCGTGACCAAGACCGTCACCACGTCAAGCACTGTGACGCTCGTGAGGACGGAGACGGTCACGAGCCCCGTAACCACCACGGTAACCAGCACTAAGAGCGTGACCGCCACGGCCACCGAGACAGTCACGGTAACGAAGACCGTAACCACCACCCCAAAGCCCTCAGTGCTCAGAGACGACGCCGCAGCCAGCGCTTTAGCTGCTAGGCTCCTCAGGAGTAGGGTGGCGCTAGCCGTCCTGATGTGGTTCTCCGGCATCCCAGCCCACAAGGAGGGATGGGCCAACTCGAGCAAGTTAGTGGCGTCGGCGACGGAATCCATCTTGAGGAACGCGTTAGCCTCCTTCGCCGACATGGTGTTAGTAGCCGTGAATACGCCGGTCCCGAAGGCGTATAACGTGACGGCGGAGCTCACCCCCTTAAACCTAGTGACCACGTCCAGCGGGGGTAACGGGTCCTGCGTAACCTTGAGGGTCGGGGTAAGCGACTTCAGGGTTAAGTCATACCTCGACATAATACCTCTCAACAAGTCCGCGGCATTGTTGGTGGGCGCCGCAACCACCACGGTAGGCTTCAACAGCGTTTTCGGAGGCGTGCTGAATTGGCGGGAGGGCTTCATGACCGTAGCGCTGAACATTACCTCAACGTCGCTAGGGAAGGAAATCAACGTTAGTGAGGTCATGAGGTTCGACAACGCGGGCCTACCCCTCGGCGTGAGCTTCATCGGGGGAGGGAGGAGTGCCTCAATAACCCTCAACTCCTCTGATGGCTCCCTCATCGTGAGGGAGGATAATAAGACGGTAGTGATTAAGGACGTGGGTAGGGTGCTCGTCGAGGCACTAATGTCTACGCGCGTGCAGGCAAGCTTCGTGAGGTACGTAACCTTCCCGAGCGGCTTAACCCTGCCGGAGTACAGGGTAACGCTGGAGACCAACCTGAAGACCATGGTGAATAAGACGCTACTCTTCCTGAGGCTTAGGGGTGAGGGGACGGCCTACCTCCTCAGCAAGAACGTCCTCATAGTAGGCAACCTCACGCTAACGGAGGGTAAGGCAATCATAGACACTAACGGCGGCCCTAGGCAGTGCTACGTCCTCGAGATAACGGGGAAGGGCGGCTCGAGAATACTGGACATCAAGGTAGTTGGTTGAGGGCCAAGCGTCATCACCACTACTTACTCGCTGAAAGGGTCACGCAGGGATGAGGAACCTAACCAATACGGACAACCCTAAAGCTATCGGCGTTATGTACGCTATCGAGACAGCCACGACCTCCTCATCAAGCCCGTACATCATCGCGTAGACTAAGTTCATCGTTGCTGGCGGCATGAATGACTCGATAAGTATCCCGGCAACCCACACTGCCGGCAGGTTGAGGGACGCGATCGCCGCCAAGAACCCTAGATGCATTACTGGCGAGGCTAGGAGCCTCCACCCCATCACAGCAAGGACCTCCCTCCTGAAGCCGAAGCGCGACCTAGCTATCGCGTCACCCACTATCAGGAAGGACGCTATGTTGGCCTCGCTGAACGCGTCCTTAATCAGCGGGAGGGGAGGCGGTGCCGGCGGCGCGGGATGTAGGGTGAACCTAATGGTGAACGCTATTATCGCCGCTACGGTGAAGGGGAACGTGAGGACCCTCTTAATAATGAGGGAGGCGGTGGGCTTAGCCTCACCCCCAATGCTTGCGAGGACAGGTATGACTGGGGCGGACGCGACATTATACATTGAGGCGTAAAGCACCGCTGGCATCGGGTTCCCGTAGAGGAGCAGCATTAACGGTATTGGGAGGAAACCCACGTTCGGGAAGACCGAAGAAATCATCGCGGCCCCAACACCGGGCCCCCTCCCCAGCAACTTAAGGTAGATTAACGGGATCGCAACGGCTGAGATAGCCACGTAAGCCACCGCCACAAGCGTGACGGACTTAACTAAGGTCA
>JALVVU010000063.1 GCA_027023255.1 Desulfurococcales archaeon | reverse complement strand
CCGATCAAAGTAACGAACGCCGTTATGGATACAAACTGCATTATGAGCGTAGGGATAACCACGGAGTTACCTGCCCTCGTCCTATCCAGCCCTAACGCCTTAACCAGCGAGTAAGTCATAACAGCATTACCAGCCGAAAGTACGAGGGCAACACTCAACGCATCAATCGCTTCTCCCTCAATGTTGTAGGCAATCAGAAACACGCTAAGGAAAGCAACCCCATACGTCATTATGGCGGACCAAGCATACTTCCTAGCTAGATGCAGGGTAACCTCCATCCTCATATCAAGACCTAGGATAAAGAGGAGAAACACTGAACCGATGGATCCCAACACATCTAAAGGTGGCTGGAGCTGAACCCCTAGGTACGCGGCGAAAACACCCCATAATATCTCAATTATTGATGTTGATACCCCTAAGCCAGATGAGAGTAGGGCGGCAGAAGCGATAAAGAGTGACGCGTCAGCAAGCAACACCATGGACCCACCATTACCCACGATTTGCGCGATAACAGCAACCAACGCTAGCAACAGACCAAGTAACGTGGCGACTACCCTGTAGGTTAATCGGTGCCTCAACACGTCATAACGGCCCATTATCTCATGGAGTAACATACTTAAATTTGACGTAGGTGAAGAGGTGCTTAGGAAGAGTCACTTATTCCCGTAGACTACGGGAATTTACCCTGTAGATAGGCAGTGACGCGACCTTAAGCAAGAGCTCGCGCATACGTAAGTAATCCCCTTCCCTTAGGGCGTTCATTATTTCGTCGAGAATGTTCCTGTCATTGGTCAAAGCACTAAGTGCTGCCCTCATTATGAAGGCTAGGCTATCTTCATCACCGGCCGCATACCCTTTAACTAGCTCGACAGCCTTCTTAGGGTCTTTGAACAGTAGTTCAGCGAAGCTCGTATTGTATCTGACCTTAGCGACAGTGTTCAACGCTAGGTACACGCCCATCAATGAGCGGCGAAGTACGTTATCTACAGCACTAATGGCTTCAGCTAGGTTCTCGTAGCGGCTCATCGCTGCTGGGCACCCCCGCCTCCGCACTCACTGGAACTCCCTCTTATTTCTTCTAGGCATTCTAGGACCTCGTCGTAGCCTAGGATCTTTGGGACGCTCCCTGAAGCCCACACATATGTGTGTGGGTGTAGCCTGCCTACGGAGCCCCTAATTTCGTAAGTCTCGCTTATCACTACGTCTGCTATATTAGAGAGCATGTTCTCTACTCGCTCATCAACCATGGAGGCAAGGAGCACTGTAAGTACTCCAAGGGTCTTGTTATGCTGTATGATGTTGAACAGGTTGTTATACGTCTTCTGCGGGTTCCCATACACTATGAACAGGTTCTCAACTCCGTGGAGCACCATGACGTCAGGCTTCCTTTTAAGGGCGTCTAATACTTTATGGAGGACTTCCTCTAAGCTATGTGTGGTCGGGTTAATGCCCTCAGCATATACTACCTGCCTCCATAGTTCCCTGCCTATGGTCTCCATACCTATTTTCTTCAGGAACTCCCCGAAGTAGTGCCTCAGCTCAGCTGACGTTAGTCTGTAGCTTATCAGCGCTATTTTAAGGTTATATCGTAGAACGGAGTCAATTAGGGGTATGAGTAGGTAGCCTGGCCCCTTGGCCGTGGTGGGCGTCAGGTAGGAGAGCGACATCCCTGGGTGAATGTGGTCAAGTACATCCTTAAGCACTGTGCATCTTAGCTCATACGACTTTCTTAGGTCAGGTCCAACGCTCCTCCTCATTATTGGCGGTGTGAATACCCTGATGCCCTCACCCTCCCTTATCGCGAACGGTATTTCGGCAACGCTTATCGCCACACCCCTAACCTTCCTAAGCTCCATCGTCCTCACTAGTCGGCTTCCCTCAACCCTGTGCTTCATTATTATTACGATGTCAGCAACGAACTCAGCTGAACCTAGGGAAATGTACTCAGTGGATAACGGTATCTCGGCAACCAACACGATCACTCCTTGAAGAGACCTCGAGAGGTTAGTGAGGAAGTTCTGGAGGAACGACCTCATTTTAGCGCCTTTCTCACCAAGTATCTCACTAACAGGGGTTATGCTGTCTATCACGACGACCTGCGGCTTAAACTTATGAATGTTCTCGACGAGGATGTCCATGAGGTCGGAGAATAGTGTGTCCTCAGTGAGTACGGGTAACTTAATGAACTTAAATAATCCTTTATTCTCAAGCTCTGTGAAATCGAAGCCTAAGCCTTTCATCCAGCTCAAAAACTTGTCTCGCTCCTCATTGAAGGACACGTACAGACACGACTTACCCATTAACGCGTTAGTATAGCACATCTTCGCAGCAAACGTAGTCTTGCCCGCACCAGGATGACCAGCCACTAGAATGATTGTGCCGGGCCTAATAGCGTGAGAATAACGCTTGTCTAAATCCTTTACTCCAAAGAGGAACCCGCCACCTCCTTGCGGGTTCCCCGAGCTACGGGCTGTTAACATCGTCTCTATCACCCCGCCATTATTCAATGTGCCGCACTATTTATATGGTTACGTAAATAAAAATATAAAGTTGTTCTTAGAGAAATAACCGACCTTACTTAAAATTAACATTATCTTGTTAACAATTAAACAATGAGGTCAACTTCACTACCTGTTAGGTAATTTATGTAAATAACCGAGGTTAAGGGGTTAAAGTAGGCTTAATTCAAGCGTCAACCCACGCTTAAGTAGATCGCGTTACCGTCTTCGGTGCGTTTCCTTAGTAATATCACTTCTTAAGAACTTCGGCGAATGCTTTACTGAATTCCTCATCATTCTTATAGAGCCATGCATATGCTCGTGCTATGGAGCTATTCGATGATGATACGACAATTTCATTATTCTCCTTAAAACTCACGCTCACCTCCACGTGAGCTACCTCAGTTCTCTCTACATCTAACTTGCTGAGGAGGAACTCCCGCCCAAACACCCCCTCAAGAATATATATTGCACCAGCCAACTCACTATCCCGCACTAAATCCTCATCAGATTCTATCTTCTTGAACACCGCTACCGGGAAAAGCAACGATATCCTGAAACGCGATAGCACCGCCTTAGCGCGATTCAATCGTTTCTCACAGGACCATAGATACGCCTCCCTAAGCATACCTAGTGCTTCATTAATGGAGTACGCTGGTCTCAGGAGTTTGGTATGACCCCAAGCAATGCTTGAAACACGGCCTTTCGGAGGGTATATCATTAATGACCTTCGAGCCGGTACCTTAAGAGATCTCATGAAATAAGCATCCAGAAAGTAACTCCTAGAGTTCCTCAACGTTATAGCGTAACATGGTATAAGGAGCCTCCTCCCCTCAGCAACTATCTCTTTCAACACGGAGTCCCTCTCGTTCACTCAGAGGTGACACTGCTTTTAACAATTTACGTATTTTAACGGAACCCTCACACTTGCTTACCTA
>JALVVU010000062.1 GCA_027023255.1 Desulfurococcales archaeon | reverse complement strand
TTGCGGGCCCACCTTAACGGCGCTCACCTTACCTCACCTCAATAAACCTCTCCCTAAGCACGCCACGGTACGCGCGTATGGAGACTAAGGCAGGGACGAACATGAGGACTAGGGTCACTACGCTCATAAGCACCGCGCCCCACGCAGGTATCGTTGGCTTAACCACGCCTAGCGTCGGGTCGACGCCGATGCCTCCAATCAGCAGGGACATGACCATTGACTGCGCCCCGGACCCTATGATTGTTGAGGCTGCCCCCAACCCTAACGCCCCTCCAGCAGCTACCCCAACTAGCGCGGCTATGAGTGACGTCGTGCCCCACTGGAGGAGGTTGACCTTAGTTAGGCCTCCTGAGCTGACGCCCCTTAACCTGAGGAGCACGTACACCTTACTTACCTCCTTACTAACGGTCCACGCCACAATCACCGCAACTGCGGTGGAGAGCGCGAGTATTACTGAGGCCTCAGCCAGTGATGATGTGGATCCGCCGAATATTAGTTCCGTTAACCTGTACTGTGGGCTTGACGTGACGTCCCTTAACTTGACTACCGTGTAGCCCTTACCTGCGAGCGCCGAGGCCCTAGAGGGATCCATGGTGAAGACCACTATCCTGAAGTCTGGGTAGAGGAGTTGCTCGCCCTTAGCGGCTACCTTTCTGACTTCCTCACTCAATGACTTGAGAGCCCAAGGCCCGAGCACTATGACCGACTTACCCACACTACCTAATGCCAGGTAGGGCTTCCCTGGGAACCCCCTAACCACACTGACTATCTTAACATTCTTGATCATAACCCTGCATTCAGCATCGACGCACACGTTCACAACGCTGCCAACGCTCAGGGGCTGCACGCTCGGGATGAACGCTGCCTGCTGCGGGGACACGTAGAGGGCCTCACCAGGCTTGAGGGAGTTCAGGAGAGCCTTGTCGAAGGGCTTCCCAACACCCCACTCAGCATACCAGTACGTGTTACGCAGTAGCTTCTCGGGATCCGGAACAATGATCACCCCCATCTCAATCACTGTGTTGTTGCTGATGCTTACCCCGCCATCCCACCCGAGCGCGGCGGCTGACCAGCCCTCAGTAACTCCAGGCGCTTTCTTTAGGGCGTTAACGACCGAGTCTGGGGACGCGCCGAACATGTGTTTGACGCCTATGACCTCAGCCCCTATCGACGCCGCTACGGACGTGCTTAGGGCTGACTGCGAGGCGGAGGTAAGTATGAGGGCCTGAGTCATCAGGGTTAGGGCGAAGACCGCCAGCATCATCGTTGCGGCGGCCCTCCTCCTCATCACCATGGCTAAGCCCTTAGCAACTAACCCGTACTTCCCGCCAGCGGTAGCGACGCTCATCACCTTACCCACGACCGCGTCGTAATGCACGGTGACTAGCTTGGCGAAGCCGTAAGCAAGCATTACTGGCGCGAAGGGCTTGAGGATACCCTCTATGGTCGCCAGAATTATTAAGCCTATGACCACGCCTAGGCTGGCGTGCCCCGACTTAAAGGCATTCATTAACGCGGTCTGAGCCGAGAACCCTGCGAAGCCCGTGACAACGAAGTAGAGGCCAACGATTAGGCAGAACCACCCGAACTTACCCATCTTAAGGGGCTCTAGAAGTGCCTCAGGAGTTAAGGTGGTCTTGAGGGACTCCTTAGGCGGTAAGGCGGCAGCCACCTTACCCGCCTTCCACGCAAGGTACGATAAGGTAATCGCTGTGAGGACTATGGATGCAGCCAGGAATACCGGGTCGGCCAGCACGTCCAGGGCTAGTGAGTAATTACCGTACGCAACCCCGGAAATGAGCCATGAGGCACCGCAAGCTACGAGGAAGCCAACGATGCCTGAACCAATCGTCGCAACCCATATCCAGCGCTTAAGCCTGCTCGGCGAAGCACCCCTAAGCCTCACGAGCGCGATCACCCTCCTAACACTCAGTATGGCGGACTCGGACACGGAGGGGATCGCGGCAATCAATATGAGGGCGACCGGCACTAACCCGAAGACTATCCCGATGCGCATGAAGCTTTCCAAGCCCGTGAAGGCAGATAACTTCCTCTCCATGAGGTACGTCGACGCGATCTTGAAGCCTGCCTTACTGCTTAGATCCCTAATCACCGCCCTAGCCGTGGCTATGCTAGCAGATATTGATGCGGGGTTCAAGTACGCGTTAGGCTTCAGGTCAACCAAAGCAACCACGTAGGAGAACCTAACTGAGGGTGCCGCACCGCAGTACCTGCTTGACGCGTTCCCGATGGCATTGAGTAACTTCAGCACAGTACTCACGTGGTCGGGGGTAGTCACAACGTACGCCATCGCGTTGAGGCCCAGATCAATAACGTTCGTCACTACGGAGAAGGGCCCCGTGCGCTTGGTTATTGGAATCGACGGGTTACTAACTATGTCGTTAAGCACCTTAGACGCCTCCGACGGCGGGAGCCGCGGCGCGATGCCGAGGACCTCCTTAGCGAGGGTCCAGTTAACGAGTTGTGGGGATCCACTCAGGTACACCCTCACAGCATGCCCCTGACCAACGCCCGGGTACCAAACAGCGTAGCTACCGTTTAGCCTTATACCCGAAACAACGAGTACCCCTAAGGACGTGATCAGGTCGGTGAGATCAGGGCACTTGCTCGTCGCAGTGCTACTTACTTGGGTTGGCGGCACGAACGTGAGTGCGAAGTAGGTGACGGACTCGTTAACCCGGGGGTCACTCATGAGCCTCTCATGCGCCTCAGCCACGCGCTTAGCTAGTTCCCTAACCTCATCAACCGCGACGCTAATGCTTACAGGGTTCTTCGAGTGTCTCACCTCGCTCGCCAGTATTCCCTCCCACTTAACTGTGGCTGCTATGGACTGCGCCATTCCCTGGAACATCGCGACGGACGTTAGGAGGGAGGAGAACACTAGGACAGCTACGAAGAACGCAAGCGAGCCCACTATCAGCGTGTAGCTTGACTTAAGCAGTGCCTTCAATCCGTGATCCCTCCGAGCTCCTGACCTAATATGTCGGTCGATATATGCTTAAAAATATTACTCTATATCAAGGACGCTCGAAGCAACGCTGAGGATGCGCAGGAGCTAACTACCCCACTACTTACGTTTACTCATTAAACAACGTCTCGCCCTCACCACGCTCAGAGAGCACCGTGATGAGGTAAATAACTATTATGGCGAGAACGGCGACTGTGTTAACTAACATCAGGGAACTCCTAACCCTAACCCAGAGCCAGGCAGCGGTTACCGCAATCACTGAGAGGCTACCTACATCCACGACGGTTCTGAAGGTGCCGTGCTCCCTTAACTGCCTGGCGGAGCAGAGGACTATCTGAATGCCTGCAGCTACTGCTAGGGAGGTGAAGAATACCCACTCAATGTTACCTTTCATGAATAAGACAGCAGCTATCAGTGACGATGCGGCGATAGTGGTGGCGAACCCTGCCCTAGCCAGGAA
>JALVVU010000061.1 GCA_027023255.1 Desulfurococcales archaeon | reverse complement strand
CCCTAGTAATCAACACTAAGATCATAGGCGGCGACGCGTCAATATCGGTACTCCCGAATACGAGGGAGTGAAGACACGTACATAATATAAACAATATATTCAAATAAACAGAAACTATTACAACAATACAATTATATTTACAGGACTGAAAAATTTATTGAAGAGAAGTAAATAAGTAACTTTACTGTATGACAGGCACTAAAATAATGATCAATACATTAAGCCAGCATCATGTATCATTAACGTCACCCGTAAATGCGTCACCAGAAAACATTCTGAAGAGGTGCACCGGCTACTCCAGAACTGCTTAATGTAAATTATTGCTTTATATGAAAGCGTTTATAAACCGCATAGGTGATCATGACTGACACCCGACCCCGTAAATACAGGTAACACGGCCTTCGTCCTCATATCAGCCGCGCTAGTAATGATAATGACCCCCGGACTAGGGTTCTTTTACGGCGGCCTAGTAGGTAAGAAGAACGCGTTAACCATACTGATGCAGTCCCTCTTCTCGCTGGGATGGGTAACGATCCTGTGGGTGCTCTTCGGATTCTCCCTGGCCTTCGGCCCCGACGTAGCAGGTGTAATCGGTGGGCCTAAGTATTTCTTCCTAATGCACATCAACGAACGCACGGTCATGGGCGCGTTCCATGGGCCGCTCTATGCCTTCGTAATGTTCCAGCTAATGTTCGCCATAATCACGCCTGCGCTAATCACTGGCGCGTTCGCCAACAAGATGAAGTTCAAGGCGTACATAGCGTTCCTAACCCTCTGGTCATTCCTAGTGTACTTCCCCGTAGCCCACTGGCTATGGGGCGGTGGGTTCCTGCAGAAGTGGGGTGTGGAGGACTTCGCTGGAGGTATAGTGGTGCACGCCACCGCAGGGTTCTCAGCATTAGCGACGGTGTTCTACTTAGGTGCGAGGAAGGTTAAGGACGAACCCCACAACGTGATGTTTGTCGCCCTAGGCACGGCGCTACTGTGGTTCGGGTGGTTCGGCTTCAACGCCGGAAGCGCTTTAAGGGCCGGCGGCGACGCCGCAGTAGCCTTCACAAACACGCAGATAGCCGCAGCCTTCGCCGCCATAACTTGGGTGATCCTCGACGTGCTGAGGGGAGGCAAGATAAGCACCATAGGGTTCTGCACAGGAGCAATAGCTGGGCTAGCCACCGTCACCCCGACCGCAGGCTACGTAACGCCTCAAGCAGCAATGATTATCGGCATAGTCGCGTCCCTAGCGTGTTACGCCGCAGTACAGTATAAAGCCAGAAAAGGGTGGGATGATGCCCTAGACGTGTGGGGAGTGCACGGCATCGGAGGCTACACAGGCATACTCCTACTAGGCATATTCGGCACCTCAGCCGTGCTCGGCAGCAATGGCCTCCTCTACGGCAACCCGGTGTTCTTCGGGAAGCAGTTCGTAGCAGGAAGCTTCGCATCGATTTACTCCTTCGCAGTAACGTACGCCATACTGTGGATAATAGAGAGGTTCACACGCTTAAGAACTAGCGAGGAGGAGCAAGTCAAGGGTCTAGACCAGGTGGAGCTCGGCGAGGTAGCATATAAGTAACTAATGTAATACTCTTTTTCCCCGGAACTATGATGCGCTTTTCGTACCTGCCGAAGGCCTCCCACGGTGCTCATGGGTGGCGATAGAACCCAAAGGGTAGACCCTCATCACCCTGTAGGGTCTTAATGGAAATTCAAATTACTAACTTCCGCGAGACGTTCCTCAAACCAGTAAGGCGTTCCCCTACTCAAACTTCGCAACGTTCTGAGGAGATAGTCTACAGGTACTTAATGCAGTGCCTGGGACGGGCGTTTTAGGCTAGGATAGGGGATTAGAAAGAGGGGTTAATGAGGTCAGCGTGTAAGTAATGACTTCATTCCTCTAAGGTAATTGACAGAAAGTGGGTTTGGCTTCCCAGTAATCGTCATAAGCGATTACCTTTATTCCCCGTCTCGTCTCTTCGCATTACTTTGTTGAAAGTCCTTAGATTCACCCGCGTCAGGTTGCTGGCCTTTACCACAATACCATAATCATTTGGTCTGCCTGTGTGTTAATGGTTGATGTTATGAATAATGTTTGTTATTTTTCCCAATATTATTTACTTTCGATTCTATTGACCGCTAACATTACATTACGTTGTTTTAGTCTGTGCTTGATCATTACTGGGTGTTATTTTGCGGTGGTTAAGTTTTGTTGCTATATTTAAGGCTGTTTTTGCCTTAACTCGGCACTCGGTGTGTCTTTTTTGCCTGCTTCGCTTCCCCTTTATCCGTGTTTGCTAGACCTATATCGGTGGTGGCCGTGCGTGGTGTTGAGAGGCTTGTGAGTGAGGTGGAGGTCCTTAAGCGTAGGTTGAGGGCCGTTATACTTGCGCATAATTATCAGTTGCCTGAGGTTCAGGATGTAGCTGACTTCGTCGGCGATAGCTTAGGGCTTGCTAGGAAGGCGGTGGAGAGTGGGGCTGACGTGATAGTGTTTGCGGGTGTTTCATTCATGGCTGAGATGGCGGCGGTGCTGAACCCTGATAAGGTGGTGCTCCACCCTAACCCGTGTGCTGGTTGCCCCCTAGCTAATTACTTGAGCCCGCAACGTGTTAGGGAGGTTAGGAGCGAGGTCCCCAACACGCCCATAGTTCTCTACGTTAATTCCCTAACCCAGGCGAAGGTGGAGGCAGACTACGTAGTCACCAGCGCGTCCGCCGCTAAGCTGATATCCAGGCTGGGAGAGGAGGTCGTGGTCTTCGGGCCCGACAGGAACTTAGCTGATCACGTATCCACGGTGACTGGTAAGCACGTGCTTCCATTGCCTCCCCACGGTCACTGCCCGGTCCACGAGTACCTCCTTAACGAGTACTACGTGACTAAGGCCTTGGCGGAGAACCCGGGAGCGAAGCTGATAGCGCATCCCGAAACCCCGAGGAAGGTTAGGGTGATCGCCCACGCCATCGGGAGTACGAGCCAGATGCTTAAGAAGATCAAGGAGATTAACGGCAAGGTCATACTAGCGACCGAGGAAGGCCTGACGTATAGGGCCAGGAAGCTCTACCCGTCGAGGGCGAAGGAAATAATCCCAGCCAACCCGCTTGCCGTGTGCGTGGACATGAAGAAAATAACTTTGATGGACGTGCTCAGGTCGCTTAAGCTGATGAAGCACAGGGTCAGGGTGGATCCCGAAGTCGCTAGGAGGGCTAGGGAGGTAATCGAGCGTAGTTTAGAGATCATTAAGTGAGGGGTGATGGGCTTGGATCCACACGTCCTAGCCAGCAAGATACTCGAGTGGGTTGAGGAGGACGCCCCGCTCGGAGACCTAACCAGTGAAGCCCTACTGCCCGAGGACGTTAGAGCGCGAGCCGTAATCGTCGCTAAGAGCGAGGGGGTGGCGGCGTGCTTCAGGGACATCGCAGCGGCCTTAAACATCCTGGGTGTGAGGGCGGCGAGCGACCTCAGGGACGGCACCCGCTTCAAGAGGGGGGACACCGTGATGACGCTGGAGGGAAGCGCCAAGCAACTACTCCTACTTGAGAGGACGGTGCTTAACCTAATGACGTACCTCTCAGGCGTAGCAACTAGAACCATGAACCTAGTCAGCATCGTTAAGAGAGTTAATGAGGGGGTACGGGTAGCGGCGACAAGGAAGGTCGTGCCTGGGCTGAGGGAACTTGTAAAGAAGGCCGTGGCCGCTGGGGGCGGGGACACGCACAGGTTCTCCTTAAGCGACGCCATCATAATTAAGGACAACCACATAGCCTTGGCTGGCGGCGTTGAGGAGGCGTTAAGGAAGGTTCTCAGCAGGAAGAGCTTCATACATAAGGTCGAGGTGGAGGTCAGAACGCCCCACGATGCAGTCAAGGCTGCCGAGCTAGGCGCTGACGTGGTGATGCTCGACAACATGGAGGTGGAGGAGGTTCGCGAGACCCTAAACCTACTTAAGGCTAAGGGGTTGAGGGGCTCGGTGATCGTGGAGGTGAGTGGGGGGATAGATGAGGGCAACGCACCCAAGTACGCGTCCCTAGGCCCGGACGTGATAAGCACGAGCGTAATAACGATGCACCCAGCCCGCGTAGACCTAAGCATGGAGGTGGTGAGGGGTGAAGGTTAAGAGGGTAGCCGTAATAGGTTGCGGCTCCATAGGCTCCGAAGTGGTTAAGGCGATCGAGGAGGGGTACGTTAAGGCGGAGCTAGTGGCGCTATACGACATCATTAAGGATAAGTGCGTGGAGCTAACCAAGCAGTTAAGGAGCCAGGAACCACGCGTGGTCAGCGACCTAAAGGAGCTAATGGCTGAAAAGCCGGAAATAGTTGTCGAGGCAGCCAGCCAGGACGCAGTACGTGAGTACGGTGAGGAGGTGCTGAGGGGTGGTGCCTCCCTAGTAGTTCTAAGCGTGGGTGCGTTAATGGACCCGAACACGCTGAACAAGCTACTCAAGGCGGCAGAGGAGGGCAACACATACATATACGTACCGACGGGAGCCATAGCAGCGCTAGACGCCATAAGGGCGCTACGCAGGGTAGGCTTCGAGAAAGTAACCCTAAGAACCAGGAAGCCACCCACAAGCCTGAAGCTCGTGGGGGAACCCACGAAGGACTTAAGTAAGGTCAGGGAACCCACGGCAGTGTTCAGAGGAAAGGCCAGCGAGGCCGTCAAGAAACTCCCCTTCAACATCAACGTATCGGCCGCGCTCAGCCTAGCGTCAGGAACGGACGCTGAGGTCGAGGTAATAGCGGACCCCAACGTCAGGAGGAACGTGCATGAAATAGAGGTTATCTCCAAAGCATCAAGAATAACGGTGAGGGTCGAGAACGTCCCAAGCCCCCGAAACCCCCGCACAAGCTACCTAGCAACACTATCAGCGATAGAGCTCCTCAGAAAACTAACCAGCCCAGACAGACTTATCGTGGGCACCTAAGGGAGCACGAACACCCTCCCCCGGAGCAATAGGGTTTTTCACCATATTACATTGACCTTGAATTTCCTAGCCACATACGTTAAATCAGCATCACCAGTAAGTATTGGTGCATTCAAGGACTTCGCGAGGTATATTGTTAAGGCATCCCCAATGGATAAGGATCTCCGCTTGAGCTTTCTCGAAGCAGATTGCTTAAGCAGTTTATCACCATAGAACTTGATCTCAGCCGCCCTAACAGCCATTACCGAGCTTAGGTTAACGATACTAAAGTAATGTCTTAGGAACTCCATCAATTCATTAACATCTAGGAAAGGTAAACGACCCTTAATATAGTGGTAGGCTAGTTCGTAAATCACTAAAAAGTGAATTATACCTCTCAAACTCTTCGTCCTAATACGATCGAGCACTTCCCTCGCGGTGCGTGGTGCTTCACCCAGCAAGTCAGCAATTATAGCGTAAGTGTCGACAATCACTGCATTAGTCTCTTTAGCCATAGCTCCTCATCCTCCGTAATTTCCTTTCTGATTTCATCTAAGTTGACTCTCCTTAGCCTCTTGCCTCTCTCCCTTAACTCGCTCCAGAGGTCACGCGTCTTCAGAATAATCTTATCATCAACCACCTCTATTTCCAGAACGGACCCCTCCCGTATCCCGAGCTTCTCGCGAATAGGCTTAGGAATCACGATAACACCACGCTTACCTACCCTAACATGAGTCACCGACATACTTCCACACTCATGTTACATAGCTTACTTATCTGAATAAAATATTATTCTGATCTGAATAAACTTTATCTCTAACCTAAATAAATAAGCTATAATACTTCGGCTTCACTCTCTTTTCTAAGAGTACTTAACGGCACATGATGACAATGTAACCCGCTAAGTCGTCGTTGGCTCCAGCTTATTTAGTGCTTCATGCCATAATACGTGGGAGGGTGTGAGTGAATAGGAGTAGAGACTGTCTCAAGCAGGCACTTAGGGACTTGGAGCATGCGAGGAAGAGCATTGACCTGCGGGACTAATGAGTGGGCCTGCTTCAGCTCCCAGCAGGCTGCGGGAAAAGCACTTAAGGCAGTATACCTGAGCCTAGGGATGGAGGCATGGGGACACGACTTAACGAACCTGTTGAGAGGTCTCAGAGAGCTTGCCGGGCTTAGGATCCATAGACGATTAAGGGAGTGTGCGGCTGAGCTAGATAAGCATTACGTAATATCAAGGTACTCAAACGGCTTTGCTGAGGGGCGCCGTGGGAGCACTACACGCGGAAGGACGCCGTGAAATGCGTTAAGTCGGGGGAGAGGGTCGTTGAGTGGGCAAAAAGTGTTATTGAGGGTAGACAGGGAGGAAGTGATTAGGCGGCTTAAGGAGTTCAAGGAGCGGGTGGTGAGGAAGTACAGCAACATTAAGTCAGTGATTCTAGTTGGGAGCGTTGCCACCAATACACACACTGTGAGAAGTGATGTTGACGTGGTAGTGATTTACGAGGGGAGAGAGCCTAACTACGCCTACCTGAAGGAAATCCTCTCAGAATGCGTGAAGCTACCGGCAGACCTCATCATGATTGAGGAGTCTAAGATTCCCAAGCTAAGCCCTAAGCTGAGGGAGGAGTGGCTGGGTAAGGGCGTGCTCATCGACTGAAGTACACCTAAGACAGCAGTTTTAGTGGAGAGCTGGACGTACCCATAATTACGTAGGGTAAAGCCTGAGGGACTGACTTTACGTGCATTGTGAGTGATGATTCCTAGGCATTCGTGGGGGCTTACTGTTAGTGTATTGGCTTAATGATTAACTAATTCACTACGTTAAGTACTTTAATGAGGGCGTGTGAGGGACTATGCGCTAGATAAGTGATTCAAGCCTTGAACTCGTGGGATCTTGAAACGCGTACTGCACTATTTGCTGGGCTTTACTCCAATCCATTCCCTGCACTTAGCCAGCACTAGGTTAATAGCGCCATCTAGGTTCCCGGCCCTTAGTAGCTTCAGGGCTTCCTCGTAGAGCTTCCTTAAGTCTTCAGCACTTATTGGTAGGTTCGCTAGGCTTGCGTAGTGCTTGAGTTCGTACGCGTGCTCGTCTATGGAGTGGGTCGCTAAGCCTAACCTCTCGGAAACCACTAGCTCCAGAATCCTTGCCGTCACCTCATCAACGCACTCCCCTAAGTCACCTTCATGGATTAGGCGCTCGAACTCCGGGTAGGATGCCCTGAGGGCGGCATGCGCTAACTCATGAACGGCTATGTGCAGTGTCTCCCTAAGCACCTCCTTTACTAGGTTGGCGGGCAGGGGCTTGCCGGTCGGGTTAATTCATCGTGAGCAGTCAGTATCTCCTTAACAACTTCCTTAGTTACTGCGTTGATGTCCTCAGAACTCATCATGAGGGCACCGGGATTAATTAGGTGGTGCGTCGTAATTATCGTTTATTGCTGGCTAGGTTCAGCCTTGTCAACTTTACTTTACAAGCATTCTTAAGCGGAACGGGGGTGAAGGTAACGCGGTGGACGTAATGCTGGGCGATGATGTCGTGGTTCGCGCTGTGGCTAGCGAGTACCGTAGGAAAGTACTCGAGCACCTACTGAGTAATGGGGCCTCAACGTACACGGAGTTAATGCGTGCTTCGGGGTTGGAGGAGAGCAGTAAGTTCGCGTACCACCTAAGGAGGTTGGTTATGGCCGGGTTAATTAAGCAGGGTGTCGACGGTAAGTACAGCTTGACCGGTAAGGGGCGGAGGGTTGCGGCGATGCTTAAGGAGGAGGAGCTTGACCCGCCAACGGTTCTGGACACGTTGTCGGAGTTCAGTAAGTCGTGTAACGTAAGGAGGTTTGTGTATGGTTCTGTTGGGGTGGGTGTTGGTCTCTGGTACTTAGTGTGCGGCTCCATAATGACGGTAGCGTCCTTACTCGGTATGCCTGCTAAGCTCGAAGTTGCTGGGACGACGTACTACGCGTTACTTAACCCGACAGTAACCGCGTTAATGGTGATTGCTGGCGTTATCGCCTTACTGACCAGCCTTAAGTTGCTCAGCACGGAGTTCCCGGACGCGTCAGCGCTTCAGCTAGTGATGATGCAGAGGTACACAACATTTCTGCTTCTGAGGTCAACGTACTTGAGAACGTACCTAGTAACGTACCTCGCCGCTGCCTTGACTTTCGTGGCGCTGATCTGGCTTGCCCTCACGCCTTACCTGGGCAGTTAACGTTTTACCGGGTTTAGGCATGGCACGGGAATTCCTGAAGCATTTTTGCGGGGCTTATGCTTAGCTCCTTCGTGAGCTTCACGCTTCCGCCGCTCGACTCGTACATGGGTACGTAGCTCCAGTCGTACTTCACGTACTTGATGGTGTTGAGGCTGGCGTACTTCGGGATCAGGACCGTTCCGTTGTTCAGCACCTTAGGTTTGAGTTCAAACCACACCTTAGAGTACTCGAACTCACCTATGAGCATAAAGACAAACACGTTATGCCCGTCGATGGGCTTACTGAGCTTGACCTTCACGATCGACATGGGTATTGCTGGAGGCACGCCTAAATCGTTCACTAGTTTCTTAGCTATTTGGAGGCACGTAGCATTGACTTGAACGTCGCAGAACTTGAAGTTAGCCCCCACACTCCTCAACCACGTCCTGAACCTATCGCAGTGCGGGCACCCGTGAGCACCGTAAATACATAGGGTCACGTCGCTTGGGAATGAGGAATTCGCGCCTCCACCACCGCTACTCCCACGTGCGAAGGAGTAGTAAGCAACCACGCCTATGGCAACAACAGCTATGGCCACTAGGATCAGTATCCATGCATACCCTCTCCTCAAGGCGTCAAGCACCTTCAAGAATAGATTACGCCTTAGGTCTTAAATAATTGCGAGGAACGCCCGCAACTACCTAGAGAGGAACGTTAGGAGCAGGAGAGGCGCCATCGTCACCAGTAACGCCACGTAGGGTGAGTCGGTGAAGGAGCTTGATGAGATCAGGAGAGCTACGATGAGTGACCAGGCACCAGCAACGCCTAGTAGGGCGTACGTTAGGCGCGCCTGTAGCCGTGTGTCAGCGTGGGTAAGCACGTACTTAAGCACGAGGTAAGCGGCGCTCACGGCGAAGCCAACCCTAACGGGAAGGGGCGGCGTTAACCACCAGTACATCCTAACGTTAACTAAACACGCAAGATAGTACCACGGAGGGAAGCCGTAGGCCAGCATAGCTTCTAGCATTGATTCACTCACCATGTACGAGATGATGAAGGAAGCGACAGAGGCTGCAATACCCCACCCCCTCATAGTATGGATGATGAGGAAGCCCAAGACAAGCACTGACACCGAGATCCCAGCAAGTACGGGAGAGCCTACAACTAGCGCTAGGAAACCCGACGCTAGCCACAGAATAAACACTAGGACGTAGGGCGATAGGCGCTGCAATCTCTTCCTCGTCATTAGGTATGATGCACCGGCACCGAGTAAGGCACCTGCCACAACCCCTAAGGCGTACGCAATCCCCCCAATAACCACGCCCACAGCTAAGGCAGTTAGCGGGGCGGCGTACAGCAGTAGCGAATCAGTGCTTAACCGCATGGGCAGCACCCCTCATAGATAGGAAAGCCTCTATCGCATGTGTCCTGAGGGTACCTGGCCTCGCTAGGATGAAGTCACCGCCGCCCATTACCACGGCTCGAATCACATCATTTAGCCTCCTCCTCTCGGATTCGGCGATGTCGTTAATCACGGGCATTACTTCGCCCGGAACGCGTTCGGATGCGTACGCTACGGTATCAGGAACTATGAATATCGGTGTTACTTGAAGTGCTCTGAGCGACTTAACCATCCCCTCAACCTCCGCAGCACTTAAGCAACTGAGCGGTGAGAGCACGAGGACGAGGGTGCCTCGCTTAACGTATCTCCCCACAACGTCCGGGAGCCATCTGATCCTGCATTCCGGGGTGGGCTGTACCTCCTCCAAGTACCTAAGCGTTGAGTAGATGTAGTCAAGCCTCTTCGTTGGCGGTAGTGAGAGGGACGGTGAGCTAGCTATGAAGAACCCGACGGCGTCCCCGTACCGCTGGGCTAGGTGGACAATGCCTCCAGCAGCATCCACTATGTCGTCTATGAGCCTTCTTCCCTTCGAGTACTCGAATGCCGTGACTGAGAACGGGTCAACAGCTATGAACACGTCCCTCTCTGACTCAAACAACATCTCCTTAACTAGGGGAACACCCCTAATGTTGCGGGCGCTGGAGGGCCAGTGAATAAACCTAACGTCATCACCTGGCACGTACTCCCTTAGCTCCACGAAGTCCCCGACCCCACCCTTAACCATTATTGGGTGACCGCCTGGTGAAGGGTACCTAGCTCTGGGCGGGGGTGCGCGCACCGACTCGGCGTAAAACGTCGGGACTGCGTCGAAGTTGCGTAACGTCACGGGAGGTAACACGTACTCATAAACAATTAGGCCTAAGGGGGAGGGTGCAGTTACGGAGACAGGGCCTAACACGTGCGTGCCCCTGTAAAGCGGCTTAACTAAGTACTCAAGCCTCACGTAACCCCTCCCCCGACTCACTAACTCCCCCTTAACCTCAGCAACCCTTAAGTCAATGGTGTCGCGAACCTCAATCACTAACTTACCCTCACCCCTTCCCCTAACCCACGCCTCAACCACAACTTGCCCGGCACTCCCGAGGACCACGCGCTTCGGGAAAGTCGTTAACCTTAAGGACACCCTAGAACCTAAGGCACCGCTTAACAAGGTAAGCATGTCCGTGAGTACGAGCATGCTTAGGAAGGCCGAGAACGTTACGAACTCAACCCTCCTGAAGATAGCTCCGAGTAGACCAGTGAGTAACGCTAACGTAACCGCTAACGCTCCCGGCGACGTGAGTCTAGCTCTCCTGCGTATTGGCTCTATGACCTCACCTAGGTACGGGGATCGACTCAAGGATCTCACGCACGACACCGATCAACGCCTTATACGTCCATAACGGCTCCTTGCTGTAGGAACTAACCAGCACTTCAGGTCTAAGCACTAACCTGTGATTAATCACGTCCGGGAAAACATCCCTGACGTCGTCAGGGATCACGTAGTCACGTCCCTCACTAACGGCGGCGTGAGCGCGTGAAGCGTAAAAGAGGTGGACGGCGGCGCGCGTGGACGCACCTAAGACTAGGGAAGGGCTCTCCCTAGTAGCCCTAACGAGGTCAATGATGTACTTCATGACGGCGTCACTGACCTTAACCTTCTTCACAACCTCCCTAAACCTAAACACGTCCTCCCTCCTAAGAACCTGCTCAACATCTAACTCCTCACCGTGAAGCGCCTTCTTCCTCAGCACCTCAACCTCCTCTTCCGCACTAGGGTAAGGCGTGACGACCCTGAACGTGAACCTATCTAGCTCGGCCTCAGGTAAGGGGTAAACGCCCTCAGTCTCCACGGGGTTCTCGGTCGCTATAACCATGAAGGGCTCCGGTAGACGGTAAGTCCTGCCAGCCACGGTCACCTGCCCCTCCTGCATTGCCTCAAGCAACGCGGCCTGCGTCCTTGGAGGGGTCCTGTTTAGCTCGTCAGCAAGGAGGATGTTCGTGAATACGGGGCCTCGCCGGAACTCGAACTCCATGGTTTTCTGGTTGTAGACGAGCGTGCCTATAATGTCGCTTGGGAGCAGGTCAGGCGTTAACTGCACGCGCTTGAAGTCAAGGCTAAGGGTAGCTGCGAAGGCCTTAGCTACGTAGGTCTTAGCGGTTCCGGGCACGCCCTCTACTAGGACGTGCCCTCCTATGAGTAGGGCTTCAAGGAACCTCTGAAGCACGTGCTCCCTACCGACAATGTATTCTCCGACGACCGAGCAGATCCTGTTAAAAGCTTCGGCCAGCTCCTTCACTTCATTAGGCATTTACGAATCTCCTCCAACCACTTACGGAATTCTACGCACTCGTCAAATACTTTTTCCTCGTCACCACAACCCCTCAGAACCTTAAGGAAGGTGAGGTACGCACCCACGCCCTTCCTGACCCCTAACCTCGCCATGAGCCTAAACAATATCTTAGCCTTCGTGGCGGGCCCCACAGAATACATCATGCCCCTACTCACTAACGTCACCCCAGTTAACTCACCCAGCACCTCAACGTACTTCAGCGCAGCATGCCTCCAGATGGCCTTAGGGTTACCGACTACCGAGAGGAAGTCATCACCTAACGGGGGCTGGATAACGATGTTCGTGGAGGGCTTAGCTTGAGTAAAGCAACACTTACTCGTGAGGAACACTACCACCCTATACAGGGTGACGAACGCCACGACCAAGGCAAGTAAATCAAGTAATAGGTTCATTCCCACCACCGGCGCTCTTCACGACCTTCCTAGCCTCCTCAAGCCACTCCTCCTTCAACTCCTTACCGGCGAAGCGCCATAGCTCATAGTAGCGGACTGCGTTCACGGCGCTCACCTTGAGGTCTTCGCTAAGTTCGCTCCAGTGCTTCTTAATTAGCTGGAGAACCTCCCTATGAGTTATTACGTCGGGCTTACGCCCCGTCACCTTCCCCAACCTCGTGGCTAACACCTTAATGGCCTTCACTAACTCGTTCTCTGGGGGAGTGACACCCAACTCCCTGAGTTCCCTACCTTCCTCATCAACCCTGCCCCTACGTACGCGCCTCCTAATCACGACTACGTTCCCTCCCTTCAAGGCCCTCCTCCTAACAATCACGACGTAGGCGCTGAGGACCGCTAGCATGGCCGAAGTAATTATTGCTGCTGGTAGGAGGAGGCCCTCCCTACCCCGGCTCGAGGCCGTCGCATTGCGCGGCTGCTCTAAGGGGAGAGTGAAGAGGCTGGAGAGCCATGCGAAGAACCCCTTAATCTTATCTATTAGGGCCTGAAGGAAGCCAATCTTAGGTCTGACCTTAGGTAGCTTCACCTTAAGTATCCACGGTATGCTAACGTTGTTCTTACCGGTGGGTAATCCTGTAGTCGTGGTGGGCCTCTCCCCATGACCTGGTATGTGTGGTGTGGTGGAGCTGATTATTGGGACATTGAAGGTCGTGGTTGAGAGGGGCTTCTCTACAGGAGGGGGACTCCAGAGTAAGGAAACAATTATGAATACAGCCAGCACAAGCGCTAGTACTGCGGTACTCCTGCCCTCAAGCATTAGGGTGACCGTGAAGACTTATGTGTGAATGGTAAAATCCTTTTAAGACTCGCGGCAGGGTAGGTGTGCTGGTGCGGGCGGGTCACCTCTCCATTATCCATTCAGTCCTGTCCCTCTTATCCATTAGTCTAATGCCTAGTGCCGCTAGCTCGGAGCGTATCCTGTCAGCGATCTCCCACTCCTTCCTCCTGCGGAGCTCCTGCCTCACCTCCACTATCAGGTCCACTAGCTTACGAACTAACTCATCGCTCCCCTCACCGCCGGCGAAGTACTTGTCAAGCACCCCTAGAACCTCGTTGAACTCCCTCAGTGCCTCCCAAGCCCTCAGCACCCCTGCCGCGAAAGGCTTCTGGCTGAGGTCCCTGAAGACTATGGTGGTTAGCTCGTACACGTGGGCGAACGCTTTGCTTGCGTTGAAGTCGTCGTCCATGGCATCATAGAACCCTTTCCTCACCTCGCTTATTGCGTTGAGCACGCGTAATTGCTCCTCGCTGAGTGAGTGATCCGGCTCGACCTCCTGCATGAGCTTCTTCAGGAGCTCCACAGTACTTACTAACCTGCTGAAGGACCTCTCAGCCTGCTTGAGGGACTCCTCCGTCATCTCCACGGGCTTCCTGTAGTGTACCGTCGCAAAGAGAAGCCTTATGACTTCAGGCCTCCACTTCTTGAACGCCTCCTTAAGGGTCACGATGTTGCCTAGGCTCTTACTCATCTTCTCCCCGCCTAACCTGAACATACCTGTGTGGAGCCAGTACTTTACCCAAGGCCTAATACCGAACCTCGCCTCGCTTTGAGCCCTTTCGTTCTCATGATGCGGGAATATGAGGTCCTGACCGCCGCCGTGGATGTCGAAGCGCTTGCCCAAGTACTTCGAACTCATGACGGAGCACTCGATGTGCCACCCAGGCCGGCCCTTACCCCAAGGCGACTCCCACCACGGCTCCCCAGGCTTAGCGGCCTTCCATAGCGCGAAGTCGTAGGGGTGTTTCTTCTCCTTAACGAAGCCCTCCTCTTGCCCCCACAGTTCCTTCGATAATCTCCCGCTTAGCCTCCCGTAGTCATCGAACTTGTCCACGTCGAAGTACACGCTACCGGATGGGGCTACGTAAGCGTAGCCCGCGTTTATGAGGGCTTGAATGAACTCTATTATTTCGCGTATGTGGTCGGAAACGC
>JALVVU010000060.1 GCA_027023255.1 Desulfurococcales archaeon | reverse complement strand
ATACTCGCGTCCACCTCATCAGATCTATATATTGGTTAAACGCCCTCTTTTAGTGGCGAGGAAGGGGTATGTCCAGT
Source organism: Desulfurococcales archaeon (assembly GCA_027023255.1). Taxonomy (GTDB): domain Archaea; phylum Thermoproteota; class Thermoprotei_A; order Sulfolobales; family NBVN01; genus WAOL01. Next base: position 14,158 of record JALVVU010000060.1, on the reverse strand, counting down.
AACGGTTACGCCATTAGGCTTGAGGGGGTCGTGAAAACCTTCGGGAAGAAAGTACAGGCTCTGAAGGGGATATCCTTCACGGTACCTAAGGGTGTTATCTACGGTATCCTAGGACCTAACGGGGCTGGTAAAACGACGACCTTAAGGATAATCGCCACGCTTGTTCGGCACGATAGGGGTGTGGTTGAGGTCTTGGGCCATAGATTACCTGAGGAGAGGGCAGAGGTGCGGGAGCGGATTTCCTACCTTCCAGAAGATGCGGGCCTATACCATAGGTTAACTGGATGGGAGAACCTGCTGTACTTCGCGATGATCTATGCTGACGATATGGAGTCAGCCAAGGAGATGGCTGCTCGCGGAGCCGAGCTTGCGAGGTTACCCGAGAAAGATTTACATCGTAAGGCCTCTGAGTACAGTAAGGGCATGAGTAGGAGGGTGGCACTGGCAAGAGCCTTAATGGTCGGCGCCGACCTGGTATTACTTGACGAACCTACTTCCGGGCTCGATGTCTTCTCGGCCTACACCATAAGGAAGACCATAAAGGAATTCGCTAAGCGTTCAGGGACGACCGTACTCATGTCATCTCATAACATGCTTGAGGTCGAGGAACTATGTGACAGGGTCATCTTAATTAATAAGGGAACCATCGTTGCTGAGGGAGAGCCAGAAGAACTTAAGCGTAGGGCTAACGCCTCCAACCTCGAGGAGGCATTCATTAAGTTGGTGGGTGAGTTAGATTGAGAAGGACGTTATACCCGGTCGTCTGGAAGGAGTTACGGGATATGGCTAGGGATATTAAGACGTTAGTTGCTATCTCACTCCTCCCGCTACTCATGATGCCGTTAATGGGGATCACCTCAATCTACGTTCAAACCCTACAGCAGGGTGTCGCCGTGGTGATTAATGATGATCCGGGAACGCTTACCATAGGTAATGCTACCTTCTCCACAAACGACCTCGCGAACAGCATCATAGCTGCGCTTAAGTCTAAGGGCTTCAGGGTGCTAAACCATAGCGTCAAGTCCTACGACATAATGGTCATCATACCTAAGGGATTCAGGGCAAACCTCTCTTCCCTCACTAGGGTAGCGCTCATTAAGATCGTGAAGTCCGTTGGCTCAGCTAAGAGTAATGAGGGAGAAAACACTGTCCAATCCGTTCTAGGTAGCTTCGCACGTAAGGTAGCTGAAGCGAAGGTGAGATACTTAGGCATCCTTGCTGGGAAACAGGTATCCCCTGATTCCGTCTTGAACCCCATAGTATATACTACGGTGTTAGTAGGCCCCTCAGGCACTGCCGTTAGTGTCGAGGAGAGCTTCCGCGTAATGCTAGGCCGTATCCTCGCATTCTCGCTGGTATTCGTTACCACGCCGTCAATAGCCTACATAACGGACTCCGTCGTAGGCGAGAAAGAGAGAAAAACCTTCGAAGCTCTCCTAGCAACACCCGTACCTAGGTGGTCGCTCGTGATCGGTAAGACCTTATCGGCGTCGGTCATAGGCCTCATCACCGGCTTAGCGGACGCCGTGGGTCTACTACTCTTCTTCGCCCTACCTTCAATGACATATGGCGTTAACTTATTCTCTTTACTAACACCGGGTCTAATGGTAGCTCACGTAAGCGCTGTATATTTATCGGTGCTTGCGTCTCTTGCCCTAATACTCCCGATAGTCATAAGGTCTGGTAGCTACAGGGTCGCCCAAGCCTTCTCGCTCGCCATAATTAGTATTGCCTCGGTAGTGTTCTTCATATCCCTCTACGCAGACATAAACGCGTTAACTGCGCCATTGAGGTATGCATTATACGTCATACCCTACAGCCATGCTGTCGGGATGATAAAGCAGTCTGTGCTCGGTGAGGTGGGTCAGGCAGCGATCCACGCGTTAGTGATAATAGCTGAGATAGGGGTACTACTCGCCCTAGCGGTGAAGCTGTTTAGTGAGGAGAAAATCATTTACTCAAAAACTTAAAATAACGGCCCTTACTTACCCTTTGGGTTTAATGATGCCCGGCAAGCCAAGCGTGAAGGCATTTATCAGATCGCGATGGACATTGATAGTTTCGGTTACTGTCCTTATAATAGCTCTGATAATAGGCTCTTACCTGAGGTACTACCCAGTAATAAACGCTGAACGCTGGGGTTACGGCCCCACCCTTCAAGAGTTGGACCCATACTCGGAGTACTGGATAGCAGAACATTTACTTAAGCACGGGGTAGGTTACTTTGCCGAACTAACTAGGGCTAATCCAGTAACACATATATTCTGGTATCCTTGGGGAAGGGATTTCACGTACACCGAGCCGCCAATGCTTTCAATGTTCTCGGTGATAACGTATTACATAGCCCATGCCATTAATCCATCATTAAGCCTTTATGTGTGGATGGTTTACCTACCGATACTCTTCTTCATAATGGCTGCCCTAGGCATCTACTTCACGGCCCGCGAACTCTGGGGTGACTTACCAGCAGCTGTCGCGGCATTGACAGCCGCCCTCATATTCGTGAGCAGGCATCAAGCAGGCTTCACAGTGAAGTACGCTATAGGTCTCGCGTTCCTATTCCCAGCAATTTACTTCCATGTGAGAGCTTGGAAACGCGGTAGTTACATCTCAGCGGTCCTGGCGGGCATATTCCTAGCACTAACGGCGCTTTCTTGGGCGGGCTTCAACGTGTTGCTTGGCGTCATAGCTGTACAAGCAATATTGCTTCCACTCATAAAGAAGGTTACTAGGGAGGACATACTGATGCTCTTCGTGGAATTCATCCCAGTTACCGCAGCCATAATAGGGACACCCTTCTACAGGGGGCTCCACTACATCTACGCCAGCGTAGGCATAGTCATCCCGGCCTCACTAGTAATGTTGCTCATAGCCTACGGATTTCAGAAGTTATCGGAGAGAAAAGAGGTTGTCCTAACCTTACCGCTACTACGTAGGTATAAAGTAATATACTTCATGCTAATAGTTCTGATAGTTATTGGCGGGTTAGCCGCCATAACCACGGGAGCAATAGTAATCAGAGGGAAAGCCCTCTTCGCCTTAGGTCTCAGAGGCCTCGTAAGAGGAATACCAACCACAGTCCAGGAGTATGCTGCACCCACTGCATCAGCCCTCATAACAAGTGAGGGAGGAGCATTAGTCATATCACTGATAATGCTCGTATACATGCTTTACAGGGTGCTATTCAAACGTGATGTCTCATACCTCTTCATCCTGATACTCCTTGCAGCATCGCTATATACTGCCGCCCATCTATCCTACTTCATACCATACAACAACTACGTAGTATCATTAACGTCGGCATGCTTTCTAGGGGTTCTCATAAACAGGATTATGAGCAAAGGATTCAAGCGTGAGTGGTTCATTGACATGATAGCATTAGTACTGGTAATAATATACACTGTGGCCGTGATTGCCCAAGGGGTAATGGTGTGGGCACCAATGTACAGGTCACAGTCCCCAATGATAATTAACTCAGGCATAGGCGTCAGTGCCGATGCACCGGCCTGGCTCGACGCGCTTAACTGGATAAGGAATAATGCACCTAACGGAAGTGTATGCGTCGCATGGTGGGACTACGGATACTGGATCTCTGTGGTCGGACACTGCGCTAGCGTGGCTGACGGAGCCACACTCAACGGTACCCAGATAACGCTACTGGCTAAGGCATTAACCGGTACTGAGGAGGAAGCATACAAGATATTCACGAAGGACTTCCACATACGTCCAGACAGGCTTTACTTCATTACCTATGAAGTGTATTTAGTGGATGAGCGGAGAGGGTACGTATACATGGGTCCCGTCGTAGCTGGCACTTCACTTATAGGTGCTGACGCAGCTAAAGGTATAGCCGCTATATACAAAATAGCTGGCAGGAAACCACCAGTGTACATGTACACATACACCCCCTATTATGGCAGTAGGATGCAGGTAGCCATAGGTTTACCGGACTGGACCAATAAGTCGTTACAGAATGCACTACTGTTCAAAGTACTCTTGAACACTGCGTACGTAGTGTGGGGTAATGCGGGATTGAAGGCTGCATTCCTTTACAAGAATCCAACGAACCCGCCTGTACTACCGAAGCCCAACATGACTATATTCAAGCCTGTGTACATAGGGATTAGTAGGGTAACAGCGAACCTATATGTGGTCGTGTCAGTATACGGTGTGAAGGGTGTGGTATGAGTAAAGGAACTCAAGTTATTTGCGGTAAGTACGTTCTCATAAATCCCTACACGTACGTTAAGGATGCCTGCGTAGAGTTCGACACCAAGATAAAGGATGTGAAACCCTGCGAGAACCTCCGTGACACGGGGGAATCCCTAGTAATTACCCATGGCCTCGCATCAACCCACACACACCTAGGTCTTTACCCCGTGAGGTCAACACTAGGATATGGGTTAAGGCTTGATGATTGGGTGAACACATTCGTATGGCCTTGGGAGAGGTTCCTGCTCAGCAACCCTGACGCATCATACGCTGCCGCCTTAGTAGCTATTGCGGAGATGCTGTCGTCCGGTATCACGTTATTTGCGGACATGCACTTCAACGAGGAACGCGTTCTTAACGCAGTACTTAGGACCGGAATTAAAGCTGACTTAAGCGTGGCTGTGATGAGTGGAGGAGTTTTCCAAGACTTTAACGAGTCCCTCGAAGCGAACAGAGAACTCGTTAATAGAGTTAGGAAGTTAGGTCTTCCCGAACTCGTTAAGGCTAGGTTCGGACCCTGCACGCCTCGCCTGCTTAACCCCAGTGAATTCGCGGAAGTTGTCAGTACTGCCCGGAAGGAGGGCGTCGGTGTGCACGCTCACCTAGCGGAGGTGCCTGAGGATGAGGAGTACTTAAGGAAGAAATGGGGGCTTTCATTAAGGGAGTTCGTAGAGTACGTGGGTTTAGGGGATGGCGTAGATACTTTAGTTGCCCACGCTATATGGGTTCAGAACCTGACGGAACTTCTAGCTGAACGTGGAATTAAGGTATCACATGCCCCGAGATCCAACACCTTACTGCGGGATGGTCTAGCGCCAATCACGACCCTCCTTGATGCTGGGGTAAACGTGAGTTTAGGGATAGATGTAGCGCCAACGTACTCTATAATAGATGATGTTGCCTTCATGATCGGCTTACATTACAACGGGGGGAGTCGAGCCCTAAACGCTGAAGATGCGTTATGGATGGCCAGCGTAGCTGGTTATAGGGCATTAGGTTTCGGCACAGGCGAGCTAGTTCGTGGGGAACCAGCAGACATCGTTGTGTGGGAGTTAACCGATATCCTACCAGAGAGTAGGGTATCACACGTAGTTACGAGCTTAGTAATGGGTGATGCGATAGTGCGTAGGGTAATAATTAATGGGCGTGAGGTCTTCAGGGATGGCTCACTCACGGGTATACGGTCGGAGGAGTTAATGCTGTACAGGAGTAAGTTAGCGAGTTACTTGGAGGCCTTCTTAACTTCTTGACTATTACGTCGCCGCGTCATTAACCCCTTCATAACTGACGTGACTTCCTTAAGTAGCACTTGACACGCTGGGATCAGGCCTTTCCCGTACAGTGTGTTAATTATGTTATACCAGTCTATCTTCAGAATCAGGTACGTGAGTAGCGCCGTCACTGCGATAAGTGCCGGTACCGTATATATCTGGGTTGTCGCAACGGCTGTTATCCATGAGGCGTAGGCCACAACGATGCCGGTAAGCACAGCCTTCCCCGCAAATATTGCGAGAGCGTACTGTGGGAGAGGGTACTTCATCAGCCCCAGCGGTATGTATAATATATCATCGGGTAGGGGTGTAGAGGCAAAAACCACTATAGCTACGAAAAGCGATTTCCTAGCCACCTTCTTAAACAACTCGATATTCTTCTTACTACTTTCACCTAACCCGCGCCTGAAGGCTCTCCCAAGAAAGTACACAACTATCTTCCCGACGGTAGCGCCTGCCGCAGACGACAGTATCAATACGACCCTCGAGATAGGATCCGTGTATATGAATGAATAACCAGCAACTATGCCAAGGTAGGGCACGGTTATAAATGGTATTGAATTAGACACCATACTCACTAAGAATATACCCGCAGGCCCTCCAACAAACGCCAGTATGGCGTTGATCACACTATTTAACTCCAAGCTAGCTACCAACCCTAATTAAGCCAGGGGAATAAAGCTATGTTGGTGACGTTCACCATGAGTGACACGTCAGTAATTGATGGTGAGAGGCTCAGGATGATTGCCGAGGACGTCGTTAAGTGTCCTATCTGCGGGGAGAAATCAATGAGCGTTAAGATATTCCTCTACGACATGCCGTACTTCGGGAAGGTTGTGCTTGAGAGCGGTAAATGCTCTAGATGTGGTTTCAAGTGGTCCGACGTGGGATTACTTGAAACCACAAGGCCTAAGAGGATTATTGTGAAGGTTAAGGGACCTAAGGATCTTAACGCACTAGTAATTAAAGCAGCACCCGCAATCATTAAGATCCCGGAGCTGGGGGTAGAGATATTCCCAGGTCCTGCAGCACCGGGATACATAACCACTGTTGAGGGTGTGCTCCAGCGAGTAATAGACCACGCACCATCCGAATGCCTGGACGAGAGCAACCCGTGTTACGAGAGGATCGAGGTCATAAGAAGAGCTATGGACGGCAACGTTACGTTTACCCTAATAATAGAGGATCCAAGCGGCAGAAGCGCCGTCAAGGGAGAAGGAACCGAGATAATTGAGGAGGAATTGAGTACTGCTGAGGAGTAACTACCTCAAAAGTTGAGGGCATTACTCGACCTGAATACCTATTTCCTCTTCTCCGCTTTCCTTCTTCGGTATCTCAACCTCAAGCACACCATTCTTGTACCTTGCCTTAGCCTTCTTTATGTCAACCTCGTCAGGTAGCTCAACCTCCTTGTAGTACTTGCGGTCACCATTTGATGCCCTTATTATTAGCCTCCGCCCGACAGCCTTCAGCTTAATCTTGTCTTTCTCAACGCCCGGTATCTCCGCAACCACACGTATTTTCTCGCCCTCATCATAAACATCGACTAGGGGCTCGGCCTCCTCAGTTATCTGGGGTTTTCTGCCGACCCTCTTGACGTTACCGAACTCCTCTATCTTGGGCTTCCCGTCCGGGCCTATCGTTATTCTGAAGCCATATACTAGGGGCTTACCAACAATTCCTTTTCTTTCCCTCAGTGCTTCATCAGGTAACTCCAGAAACTTGCGCGACTCCATAGCAAACTCATCTAACTCCTCCCAAACCTCTCTTAACATCTTATTGATCATCTCATCCAACATGTCAAATATGGACTTCCTTCTCCTCTCGGGCAACTTCTCACCCCGCCATATGTAGATGCATGACAAAGGTAATAAGAGTAAAATTAGCTAACCCTAGCGACGGTTATTAACTTCACGCCTAAGCGCACGTAATCCGCGATGTCAGGGTCAAGTATTAAGGTCACATATAGGTTATCGAGCACACTTGCGTCCAGCACCTCCACATCATAGACACCGCATAGCTTACCCTTCAGTAATTCGTCCTCCTCATCATTATTCACGTCAGCTATGAATGCCTTAGATACGCGCACATTCGTTCCTAAAGGTGACTTAACGAACGCGAACCACATACCTCACTGCACCTGCATTGAATTAAGTGGTTTAACTTTTATAACTAAATCACGGCGGGAGACCTACTCCGGTGGCGTGCATGGGTATTGACGTAATAGTAATCACTAATGGTAGTGAGATGGGGGAAAAGCTACTCAAACTCACTTGGCATGTAGCTCAGAAACTGTTCCATGAGTACGGTGTTGAGGTATACGTGATACCATACCAAGTTCGTAAGGGCAAGGTATCATTAGTGATTAATGGCGTTGAGTACCCCGTCAAAAGGGTTCCGTCTCCAAACGAGCTTCTTGATCTGATACTTACGGCAGCGTCGGACGAGGGTAAGGAGGTTGAGGAAATACTAATAGGGTCCGTGATAGACACTGACGGAACCTTCGGTAATGGCGCATTAGCTATTGCTTAAGCAAAGAAGAGTACTCCGTGAGAATTTCACTAATTCCTAGCTCTCTCCACGTTCCAAGCCTACCCACGCATTCTACCCTATAATCCACTAGCAGGCCGATGATGTCGTCAACACCGTCACGCTGTCCTAAGTAGCCATAGCGCTCAAAGTGGCTTCGAACGAATAAAGCGTTCCTCGTATCTAGACCGAGTCTCTTAAGGTCTGCTAGGACTTTCTGACGTATGTCCGGATTAAGCTCTTCTATTAATTGCGGGACAAACGCGTAAGTTAAGGTTAGGTCACCCTTACCTAATCTTAATTGAGGATAGAGGAGCTTAAGCGGTAATGAAACGACTGCGGATGAAGCGAATCTGCGCTTACCAAGGAACCATATACGGGGCTCACATCCGCCCCCCGTAATGACTGTCATTATGTATAGCGTGACATACTTTGCTTTGAGCTGGTGACGTATGTTAAGAGGTATAACTTTACCAACGACGTACTCTAGTGGAAGCGAACTCACTATCTCATCATATTCCACTAAGCCGTGAGGTAGTACGTAGATAGATTTTCTCTTAGCGTCGACGAACCTCAAGTCACCGAAGAGTGTCCCTGCAATGATCTTCTCCTGCTTGATTAGTTCCCTGAATAAGGAACACCATCCTCCGCTGACATACCATTTCCTCCCTGCTAGCTCGGTGACCCAATCACGTTGTATGCGTACCTTACTCCCGCATGTGATCTTGGATTCATAGTCGCTTTCCGTTCCGAGAAGCTCTCCCTCAAGGCTCAACTCGATTGGTGTCCCGCCTAAGGCACTTATTGCACCTGGGTCATTAACACCTATCGGGAGCCGATCCACGCACCACCTTAGCAGGTCCCATCCGTAAAGCGTGCTTCCTCCGGGCCAAAAGTCGAATACTAGGCTATCATCAAGCGCATTCCTTCTTAGCAGGGTCGTCGTCAGTGAAAGCCCTAAGTATACTTTACCGATTTTCCTTACTGTATTCAGCGTCCTTCACCCTCCCGCATTACGGGTTTTATCCTCTTCGAATACCATGTGCCACTGTGTGTCCTGATGTGGTGTATCAGGTCTTCAGGAGTGAAGAAAACGGACATCTCCTCACTCACTACTGAGATTACCTTCCCTTCAGGGCATATCTTATCTATGTCCGAGCATATGGGGCATAGAAGGAGGCCCGTCACTCTATCCCGGCAAGTCTCCACCGTCATACCTGCGTAGCTTACCTTGACCCTCTCCCATTGTGGTTCCCATGTTAGCGACATTCTGCAACTCCTGCCTATAAGTTACTAGGTTAGGCTAAGCTTTAAACCTCAACCCTCTCCAATTCCTCTAACGCTGATAACGGAAGACGCTTAGCTTGAAACCATATGCCTTAATGACTTGATCTTCCTCTCGATAGCCTTCCTTATAAAGTCACTGCGACTGCGGAATCTTCCCGAACTAACCACTGTGTCTATCTTGCGGATAACGGACTCCTCAAGTTTTACCGAAACGATCATCGTCTGTCCTCTGTCCACGCACTCCCACCAGCACTTTATGCTATTGCGATTTAAGGTTAAAACCTTAATCTTAGAATAATACGTAGTAATGCTCGCGAGTGGGTCATACCTTAACTCCTTAATACAGTCCTCAATGTTTATATTTTAGGGTCTTCCTTAGAAGAGGAGTTAGTGCAAGCTCAACGTTGGCATCGATGCGCTGAGGTATTGTATGCCTTAAAAACAATTCGGTGCCACAGAAAGAAGTTGGTGCTGAGGTGTGGACGATGCCTTAACAGCTATAACGAAATACTTAGTAGTTAAGAGATTAGCGGGGGACACAATAACGATCCTAGCCGTTAAGGAGTACTTAGTTGATGGGCTATCTCCCAGCACTATAGGTCATAAGTACAGGATATCTAAGTTCAGGGTTAGGGGGTACGTTCAGAGGGTTATGGATAAGGCAAGGAATCACATGATTGCCGCATCCATAGTTAAGCGCGTATTTCCTTACATAATGAATATCGACCCCGTTATTCTCCGGGTGAGCGGTAAGTACTTATGCTTAATATGTAATCAGCAATTACGTCCTGAGCAAATAGAGCATCACATTAGGAGGAAACATAAGGACATAGTCCAGGATATAGTGACTCAGATAGTTACTAACGTAAGGCGCCACTATAGGCAGGGTTAATGAATTGCTTAAGTACCTTCCCCTTAATTAATTAAGTTCGATCCATAGTACTCAAGTGTGGTTGGTGTGCGTAAGTGTGAGGGTCTTGGTCAGTTTAAGGAGTATAACGTGTTTAAACCCATAGGGCGGCCTAAGGCGCGTGTGGCTTTAGTGTACCCTAGCACTTATCAAGCATCGATAACTAACCTCTTTACACACATAGCTTATTTCTACCTTTACGAGAAGTTCGATAATATAGTTGTCGACAGATTCACTTTAGATAATCCTAGCAGGGGTGCTCTAACGGGGCTCCCGCTGGGATCATTTGACTACGCATTAATTTCAGTAGGTTTTGAATTTGACCTGGTAGGATTAGTTAGGATACTGGACGCCAACGATATCGAGCCCCTAAAGAGACTTAGGAGGAACGGAGGTCCTGTCCTAGTAGCTGGCGGACCTCCGCTAATGGCTAATCCCCTGATAGCTGTTGGAATAGCTGACCTAGTGTTTGTCGGTGACGGTGAACTACTGCTGGAAGGGCTATGTGACGCGTTAGAGCGAGGATTCAGAGGTCTTGATACTCTTCTGGAATCCCTAGAATCCTTGGGTCTTCGGGATAGCGCCTTCACAGGTAAGGAGGATAGTGTTCGTAGGGCACGGGTTAATGACCTGAACACCGTGTTCATTCCTAAGCCTTTGATAAGGTCCTGTAGTGTGGATCCCGTGTATGGTGATGGTTACTACATAGAGGTGGGTAGGGGTTGTCCTTGGCTCTGCCCTTTCTGCATGGAGTCCCACGTCACCTACCCGCCTAGGCATAGGGACTTAAAACTAGTGAAGGAGGCCATTTTAGAAGGTTCGAAATTCGTTAGACAGAAACGTGTAGTGTTTTACTCACTCTCATTCTTCGATTACCCGAATTCGGTCGAGTTGCTTGAGTGGCTTCTGAGCGAAGGCTACAGGTACTCCGTACCGTCGGTGCGGTATCATACGCTTGACGAGGATAAGGTGCGACTGATTCGAGCTGGTGGGCAGAGAACGCTGACCCTAGCTCCCGAGACGGCTTGTCCGCTAGCAGCCTCGTTGCTGAATAAGGAACTTGATCTCGATAAGCTTAAGACATTGACGTGTAGTGCCTTGAAGGAAGGGATGAACGTCAAGTTCTACTTCATGTTCGGGACCCCTGGGGAAGGTGAGAACGCTGGTAAGCTTGCTGGCGCGCTAATTAAGGATGTAGCACGAGGGTGCGGTGCAGTACGTGGGCGTATCCGGGTGTGTGTGAATCCCTTAGTTCCGAAGTCAGGAACACCCATGCAGTATGTACCACTCATCTCCAGGGATGAATTCAACCGTAAACTCCGCCAGCTGAGGGAGGAGGTTAAGGGACTCGGTGTCCGTGTTGAGTCCTACGACTGGGAGTGGGCTTGGGCGCAAGCAATTCTCTCCTTGGGTGGGGAGTGGGTTTCAGAATTCGTTGTGGGGTGGGCTAGGCGTGGAATGGGGTTAAGCGCGTTTAGGGGGGCTGTGAAGGAATATGTTCCTGACCCTTACTTCCCGCTTAAGCCTAGAGACACGTCAACGCGGATGCCTTCCGACGTCGTTGATTGGGAGCTTAAGGAAGTTCTAAAGAGAAGAGGTGAACAATTACTTAATACAGCTACATGCTTATAAGACCCGACTTAACAGCAGCCATTACGAAGTCCATCACATAAGACGAGTTCTCGTCCCCCACGACCTCGTTGCCTATGTACATCTTAACACTGACCGTAACGCCATTCTTCCTCTTTATGACTATGCGTACCTTAGTATCTTTGAAAACCTCCTTAATGTCCTCGACCGACACTGTCCTGTAGAGAAGGGCTTGCCCTAGCAACTTTATTGCCTCCTCCCTAAGCCCCGTGCACCATGGCGACTTCAGAGCCTTCTTTATGAACTCTAACAACACCACTTTGTCGGGTGCGCGCTCATGGAACATGTAGAGTAAGCTCATTAAGTCGTAGCACCCCATGCTCGAGACTAACGAGAAAACCACGGGCTTAGGTAGCCTAACACCTATTTCTGATGCCCTCCGAATTATGCTAACGGAACCCACAATGTTCGCGAATATCTGAAGTAACTCTGGCGGTAGTTCCGTGTATTGCCTTGAGAGGACGTTGACGACCGTTGTAAGGGTCATGTCCACACTACTCATGAGTAATGAACCTAAGACAGTCAGGAAGGGTCCAGGATCACCTGACTCGGCGTAAATACCCATGGCTCTCTCCATGGTTGCAACGGTGTAGCTTAAGTCGCGACTGTTCTCCTTCACGCACTTAGCTAGCTTAACTGCGTCGTTCAGTACTGAAGTATCGTTGCACTTAATGCTACTGGCTCTCCTAAACATCACTCCTTCCCCTAAATCACTTGTGTGCGCAGTAGTGTATTTAAGGCAAGACCTTCTTTAGCGCCCGTTAACGTACCTTACCTTATCCTAAGGTAGCCAAGGGACTCACACATTTCCAGTAACCATCCCGCCATCTCCCTAGCTATTTCATCAACTGCATACTCTGGGCTGACGTTCATGCCCCACGCCTCTTTCAGTGCCTTAACCGCTAATTCTGCGTTAATCCTCCACCTCAATTCCTTAGCTAGTTCGTTCAGTACCTCACCAAGAACTCTTCCCTTACCTATTCGACTAACTATTTCCTTTAGGTACTCGCTAGTTGGCATCAGCGCCTCTCTCTCCGTGTCCCCAAGTAGCTTCAGGTACGTCATAAGGGGTGCGTAGTCCTTCACAATCTTCCCTGAAGCTAGGAAGGGTTTCTCACCCAAGCACTTACCCAAGGTAAGTTAATTGTGTCCCGACATTAATGTTTAGAGGGTGAGAAAGTGAAGGCTCTCGTATGGAACGGGGAAGCGGTTGTGGAGGAGCGGCCGGTACCGCCAATCCCTAAGGGTTGGGTCTTGGGTAAGGTGCTCGCGGCATCGCTTACCTCCATTGACGCGGCCGTAACCTCTGGCACACTCCCAGTAATTCCCGGAAGGGTTCTAGGTAGTTATGGGTTGATTCGCGTCGTTGAGCCAGGAGTTGATACACCTTTTGGTCCAGGCGAAGTTGTCGGTGTCACGCCCCTAAGTTCGGAGGGCACCTTGGTTATAGATCTTGATGGTGTTATGAGTGAGTACGCTTCCGTACCCTCCGATACGATTATTGACGTAGGTAAGAATGCAGTGAAGAGTGCGGACCTCTGGAAGTTACTGCTTATGCTGGAATTTTCGTTCGTTCCGAAGCTCACGGACATCGTGGGTGGCAAGGACGTGCTGATACTTGGAACCGGGATAAGTACCTACATCATCGCTAGCTTCCTGAAGAGTTACTCAAGGATAACGGTCATCGGTAGGGAGTCACCGTTCCTCAAGAGGTTGGCTGGCTTAGGCGTCAAGGTACTATCCACCAAGAAACATTTGAATAAGGAAAGGTCACTTTTCGATGCTGTTATACTCTGCGCGATACACTCATACATGGCAATGGCTAGTCCGACGTACCTCAGGAGCGGTGGGACGTTAGTGCTTCCGCCTAACACGCCACATGGCAAGTTAGTGCTGTCTTACCCTAACACGCTCTCTAGAATAATGATAGTGAGGCCGGAGCATGGAGACCTACGCGATGGTGAGGAGGTGTTGAGAAGTGTTGGCGCAGATCTACTAGAATCAGTGATTGGCGTAGCAAAATCGTTTGAAGAAGTAGGGGTGTTAAGGAGGCACTATGCCCGTATTACATACGTGAGGAGGGAGGGTGACTAACTATAAAATATGTGCTCAGGCATTATCTTCTTCTTTTCCTTAGGTATGTGTTTCTTGATTATCTCAGAGAGTATGCGTATACCCTCCCTAATTTCCTCTGGCTTGGGGAAGCTGAAGTTTAGCCTCATAGTGTTCCATCCCGCGCCGTTAGCAAAGAACGATGAGCCGGGCACGTAGGCCACGCCAGCCTCAAGCGCCTCCGGTA
>JALVVU010000059.1 GCA_027023255.1 Desulfurococcales archaeon | reverse complement strand
ATTGAGAAGGAGCTGGAGGAGGAGCTGAAGAGGCTGGAGAAGGAGTTAGAAAGCGGTGAAGGCACGTCAACACCCCCTACTGGGCAGATAGGCGGTGAGAAAGGAAAGTAAGCCCTTAATGTTCCCCTACCACTTTTTCCAGCACCTCCATAATCTTTAGGTTTACTAAGGAGAAGCATTAATTAGTTAGTGTTACCTTAACTAACAAGCACGGGATTAGCATGGAAGCACTCACAAGAGGCCTTTAGGAGAACTTGAAATGGGCACGACTATGGTATCCGTGAAGGAGCAAGTTAAACTATAATTCCACTTCACCAGAATGGATGGAGGTTGAATTCAGCGTGAGTGGGCTTGGGAAGAGCAGGTCTTACTTTGTACACCCTACCGCCATTGTTGAGGAGGGAGCGGAGATAGGTGAGGGGACAAGGATATGGCATTTTGCACATGTACGCACGGGCGCTAAGATAGGGAGGAACTGTAACATAGGTAAGGGCGTGTACATTGATGTTGGGGTCGAGATAGGTGATAGAGTGAAGATCCAGAACTTCGTCTCCGTCTACAGGGGGGTTAAGGTTGAGGATGATGTTTTCCTCGGCCCGCACGCCACGCTTACGAATGACCTGTACCCAAGGTCTTTCAATGAGGATTGGGAGGTCGTGCCGACCCTAATTAAGAGGGGTGCATCTATAGGTGCGAATGCGACAATCGTGTGCGGTGTGACTATAGGGGAGTACGCGATGGTTGGCGCTGGGGCAGTCGTCACTAAGGACGTGCCTCCGCACGCACTAGTTTACGGGAACCCTGCGCGTGTTAGGGGTTTCGTGTGTTACTGTGGTAGACCGTTAGACTTGAGTAAGCCTGTTAAGGAGGATGAGGAGGCGGTGACGTTCAGGTGTGGGCACTGTGGGAAGGAGGTGAGGATACCTAGGAAGCACCTAGCACTCCTTGAGAGGTAGTGAGTAGTGAGGGTAGTTGTTACTGGCGGTGCTGGTTTCATAGGGCACCACATAGTCGCGAAGTTAGTGAGGCAAGGTCATGAGGTAGCCGTCATAGACAACCTTTCAAGACCCTCCCCAGGGGGGTTGGCAATACTTAAGCAACTCAACGTAAACCTGATTAAGGCAGACATAACGGACTACGCCGCAATACATGAAGCTCTAAACCGCTTAAGGCCTGACGCAGTAGTGCATTCGGCTGCACTAATAGATGTTGCTGAGAGCGTTGAAAAGCCGCACACGTACATGCACGTCAACGCGGAAGGAACGGCCGCGGTGGCTAGGGCCGCACTCAGCGCTGGCGTAGAGAAGGTGATCTACCTGAGTTCAGCTGCGGTGTACGGTGTCCCGAAGTACCTACCCATAGATGAGGAGCACCCGACGAAGCCAATATCACCTTACGGAGCTTCGAAGCTCGCGGGGGAGCTCGTCCTCGAGAGTTTAGTGGAAAGTTTGGGGAAGCCTGAATACATTATCTTACGCTTATTTAACGTGTACGGTCCGGGGCAGAATCCCTCAAGCCCTTATTCTGGAGTCATAACGAAGTTCATTCACGCAGTGACGAGTGGGGAGGAGATAGCGATATATGGTGATGGTGAGCAGAGCCGGGACTTCATACACGTTGAGGATGTGGTGGAGGCCGTGATTAAAGCGCTAACCGCTACTGAAGCGTGCGCAACATTAAACATAGGGACAGGAATGAGAACAACTATCAACGAGCTAGCTAAGTTGGTAATGAGCGTGGCGGGGAGGGAGGTTCCGGTTAGGCACGCCCCGCCCAGGAAGGGTGACATAAGGCACAGTGTAGCGTCAGTGGAGAGGGCTAGGAAGGTGTTGGGGTGGGAACCTAGGATAGGGCTTGTTGACGGGTTAAGGACGCTTCTCGAGGCCACCGACACCCAGCACGAGTAGCCTACCCTTAACACTATAGCTAACATCATCGTGAAGCACGTTAACGGCGTCAACGATCAGTGGCTCACGCTCGGAGAACTCGACTATGCTGGACACCTTAAGCCCCCTGTAAGCCGAGTGCCTAACACATACAATTACCAGTAATGAGTCCCTGAGGGCCTCACGTAGGTTGTTGGTTAAGCCCACACCTAACTCACTCAAGTAGCCATCCTTAGCCACGAGTGGGTCATGCACGATAATGTCCCTATACCCCTTACTGAGGAGGGCAGAAACCACGCCATGTGTCGGTGATAAGCGTGGGTCGTCGATGTCCCCTCTGAAGGCATCGCCAAGGACAGCTACCCGCACATCCCTAGGCTTCAGTCCATGCTTAACCACAAGCCTGTGGGCTAAGTCAGCGACGATCAAGGGCATGGACTCGTTAATGATTCTAGCAAGCCTCGTTAACTCCATCGAGACCCCAACCTTCATCGCCTCACTCACCAGGAAGTATGGGTACGAGGGTATGCACGGCCCACCCACGCCGGGGCCTGGCAGGAGTAGGTGGCAGTAAGGCTGAGTGTTAGCTACTTCCCTAACCTCGTAGTAGTTAACGCCTAGTGCTTGGGCCGCTAAGGCAAGCTCGTTGGAAAGCGCTATCACTACGTCCCTATACACCCCCTCAGCAAGCTTCTCGAACTCCGCCGCGGTCGTCGAGGAAAGCCTCACGACGCCCTTACGAGCGACTAGCGAGTAGAGGCGCGCTACCGCGTCAAGGCTGTGGGGACCGATCCCAGCCACGATCTTGGGGTAGTTCTCCTCAATGTCCCTTAAAGCTCTGCCAACGTAGACGCGCTCCGGACTGTAGGCAAGGAGGAAGTCCTCCTCAGCTCTTAACCCACTCATGGATTCAAGAACTGGTCTGACGACACGTTCAGTAGTGCATGGCGGTGCGCTGGACTCGATCACCACTAGGTCTCCGGCGTTTAGCCCCTCACCCACGGATGTTACTGCGTCAATGAAAGCATCAAACTTCACGATCCTGCGGCTCCAGTCGAAGTGTATAGGGACCGTAACTACCTTAACCCTAGATTGACGGGATGCCTCGACAGCATCACTCGTTAATTTCAAGGTACCTACCTTAAGACCTTCAGCAATAGCTTCCCTGACCTCTGCTTCAAAGAACTTCACACGGCCCTCTCGAATGTCATTTAGCTTACTCTTATCAATATCGACGCCGATTACCCGCAGACCCCGCCTGAGGAAAGCCGCGGTTAATGCCCTGCCAACGTACCCCATACCGTAAATAGCTATCCATGCCTCCCCACTAACGACCGCGTCCACCGGGTCATAGTTGTTTACGCTCAATATCAACTCCTCAAGAGGTGGTTGCTCAACCCAAATTAACGTTGGCGGGGACCTCATCCTTTTAAGTAAAGCGTCTAAGTAGGTTAGGGTCGGTAGCCATGAAGTGCATAGAGAAAGGCTTAGTCGCATGGTTCACGGGACTCCCCGCAAGTGGTAAGACAACAGTGGCTTCCCTAGTTAAGGAGGAGTTAAGTAAGGCGGGGTACAGGGTGGAGCTCCTAGACGGGGACTGGGTCAGGAAAACAATAAACGTCGG
>JALVVU010000058.1 GCA_027023255.1 Desulfurococcales archaeon | reverse complement strand
AGGGAGAACGTCTTAGAGAAGCTGTAGATCGACACGGTCTTCTCGAGCCTACGGTCAATCATTACTAGTGGGTCACCCTCAAACACTATGTCCCTGTACGTCTCGTCCGACACTAAGGTAATGCCGCGATCCTCAGCAACGTCCAGCAATTCCTTCAGGGCAGGCTCCGTGAGCACCGCGCCTGTCGGGTTGTTGGGGTAGTTAACGATGAGGGTGTCCGCATCACCCAAGCCCTCGAACCTAGGCAACCACCTAGCCTCGGGCTTAGCCTCAAGGAACTTAACATCCCTGCCGAAGAGCTTAGCGGCGACCACGTACCCCTGCCAGTGAGGCGTGATGACACCCACTCTGCGCGCGGCGTGGGTCAGTGCGGCGACCGCTGCCTTAGCGCCGGGAACGACCGCAACCTCCCTCACCGAAACGCCGTGAAGGTCAGCTATGGCTTCCCTAAACTCCCTAATGCCCCTGTATGGAGCGTACCTTAAGCGCCTTCCCGACTCCTCCCTAAGAACCTTAATTACTTCGGGGTGTGGCGGTATGTCTGGTTGCCCGGCGTCGAGCCTGATCTTGACGCCTGCCTCCTCGATTTCCGCGAAGAACTCGTAGACGTTGAACGAAGCCCATCACCTCCCCTGAGCTTTCCTGCATGCCTCGATGATCGCCTTAAACACTTCCGCGAATTCCCCGGCCCTCCTTAAGACCTCCGCCTCCCTCGCCTCGTCCCTTACGGGGATTGACTCACGTGCCTTAACCCTCCCTATCTCGGCGCATACACGCATCCTTTCCTTGAGGAGGGCGATTATCTCCGCGTCGATCTCATCGATCCTTAACCTAAGATCCTTGAGCGCATCCCCTCCCACGAGTACCACCTTAGTAAGTGGTCGGCGAGCACGAGCGCGGTAACTGCCTCCACGGCCGGTGCGGCCCTAATGGCTATGCATGGGTCATGCCTGCCCCAACCCTTGATTACTGCTGGCTGCATCGTCGCTAGGTTAACGGTTCTCTGAGGCTTCCTTATCGTGGGTGTGGGCCTGAAAGCAACCCTAAACACTATGGGGGCGCCGTTGCTTAGCCCGCCGTTAATACCTCCTGAGTTGTTGGTCTCGGTAACCACTTCACCGTCATGAATGACGAGCGGGTCATTAGCCTCGCTCCCCCTCATCCCCGCCATCCTGAAGCCCGCGCCGAACTCCACGCCCTTAACCCCGGGCACGGCGAACACAGCCTTAGCTACGTCACCATCCAACGTGTCCGCGGGCGGGGAGCCGAGCCCTACGGGGGCGTTGAACACCACCGTCTCAACAACCCCACCCACACTATCACCCTCCTCAGACACGCGCCTCACTAACCTCTCCATGAGTTCGGAGGCTCGGGGGTCAGGACACTTAACCGGGCTAGCGTCTATCGCCTCCCTAAACTCGGGGGAGTCCCTGGGCTTAACGGAGGCCCCCACATCACCTACCTTGACGACGTAGGAGTACACGCGTATCCCGTGCTTACCCAGCAACTCCTTAGCTACTGCCCCAGCAGCAACTAGGGCAGCCGTTAAGCGCCCTGAGAAAATCCCGCCTCCCCTATAGTCGTTCATACCCCAGTACTTCACGCGCGCAACATAGTCCGCGTGGCTGGGTCTGGGCGTGTCCTTAATTGCTTCGTAGAAGGAGGAGTCCCTATCCCTATTATATATTATTATGAGTATGGGGGCTCCAGTACTCCTCCCTCTGAACACCCCAGACATGATTACGGGTTCGTCCTCCTCACGCCTAGGTGAGGTGAGTGCAGAGCCAGGCCTCCTTCTCCTTAACTCGGCACGCAGTAGTTCCTCATCCACCCTCAAGCCGGGGGGACAGCCCTCTATGAGGGCGCCGACGCACGTGCCGTGGCTCTCGCCGAAGATCGAGACCTTAAACGCCTTCCCGATCACTCCTTAATCACCTCGACCCTAACCCCTAATGACCTCAAGTCGTCGAAGAAGCTAGGGTAGGAGTCAGCCACGCATTCAGCACCGTCAATCACTACGGGACCCTCAGCCCTCAGCGCGGTTACTGCCATCGCCATCGCTACCCTGTGGTCGCCGAATGAGTGCACGGCACCTCCACGCACGCGCCCTCCCCTAACCACGATACCGTCCTCCGTCGGGTAAGCCTCAATCCCTAACGCCTTGAGGTTACGTGTTAGTGTCGCTAACCTGTTCGTCTCCTTGAACGCCAGGTGCTCCGCACCCACCACCTTAGTAACGCCCTTAGCGTGTGGGGCGAGAGCAGCCAGCACGGGAACTAGGTCGGGGGTGTCGCTACAGTCCACCGTCACCCCCTTAAGCACGTCGGTGGAAGCGACCCTAACAGCATCGCCGCTAACCCTCACCTCAGCGCCCATGGCTTGAAGGAAGCTCAGCACCGCCTTATCGCCTTGAGGGTCGTTCAGGCTTAGCCCCTTAATCACGACTTCACCGGCTAGTGCCGCGGCAGCCATTATGAAGGCGGTGGAGGAGTAGTCTCCCGGTACCTCGTAGCGTGTCGGTACGTAGCCCCTGCCCTCAACCTCGATCACCTTCCCGTCATTACTGCGTGAGTACCTCGCGCCGAACGCCTCAAGCACCTTAAGCGTCACGTCGACGTAGGGAGCGGACTTGAGCTTCCCCGCCACCCTAACCTTCAAGCCTATGGCGGGGGCCACCATTAGGAGGGCCGTGACGAACTGCGAGCTTATTGACGCGTCAACAACCACCTCACCGCCCTTGATGGGCCCAGCCACCGCGACCGGGGGCTTACCGTTGCGTGATAGGGTGCGCGCGCCGAGGACCTCCAACGCGTTAAGGAGTGGCGCTACCGGTCTCTTATTAAGGCTCTCGCTACCGTAGAGGAGCGTCACGCCATCCCCTAGGGCGGCGACTGCCGTAGCTATCCTTAACGTGGTTCCCGAACCCCTGCAGTACACGTAGGGCGGGCTACGCGGCACCCCACTAACTCCGGCAACCCTTACCTCCATCCCCGCACGTGTGACCCTCAAGTCAGCGTTTCCGCCGAAGCGCCTCACCGCCTCCACCGTGGCGGACGTGTCCCCGGAGAGTAAGGGATTCATCACTCGGGACTCGCCGTTAGCTAGTAGTGCGGCGAATAGTGCTCGGTGGGTGTAGCTCTTCGACGGCGGCGCCACCACGACCCCGCTTAAGAACCCCTTAACCGGGTGCACAGCTACCTTCAACCATCACCACCTCCCAGAACCTTAGCGATGATGACCTCACCCCCTAAGCCAGCGTTTACCCATGCCTCAGCCACTGCCTCAGGGTCGTGGGTTAACGCGTAGAGCGCGGGTCCCTTACCGCTCACTCCCGTCGCGATGACCCCCCTTAAGCTCAGCGTCCACGCCAGTAGCTTCGGGTTCACGCCGGTCGCGATAGCTGTTAGCAACCCGTTAATGTTCGCCGCCGTCACCCACTTCCCCTTAATGGCCTCCCTAACGGCTACTTCGTAGTAGGGACTCAACTCCCTGAACCTCCTAGGGTCTACTGACTGTATGGGGTTACGTGTCGG
>JALVVU010000057.1 GCA_027023255.1 Desulfurococcales archaeon | reverse complement strand
GAATATGTGTGGCGGGCGGAAGAAGTATATGCCCACCAACGCGTAGTTGCTTGGGGGCTTCCTAGGCTTCTCAACAAGCCTCCTAAGCCTCCCACCCTCATCGAACTCGGCAACACCGAACTTCCTAGGGTCGGGAACCTCCGTAAGGAGCACCATGGCGTCAGCATCGCTCTCCTCGAAACGCTCCACGAACTCCTTAACCCCCTCAACGAGGATGTTATCACCTAAGTAGACAATGAAGGGCTCATCACCCACGAAGTCCTTAGCCAAGTAAACAGCGTGAGCGAGCCCATACGGGTAGCCCTGGTAGATGTACGTCAGGCTCAACCCAAGCCACCCACCATCACCGTAGTACTCCACAACACGCTCCGGAGCAAGCTCACCCAGTATGACCGCGACCTCACGAACACCAGCATCCCTCAAGTCCTCAAGGCACCACTGACTCACGGGTTTGCCGGCAACCCTAATCAGCTGTTTAGGGCCGGTGTGGGTTAATGGGCGTAACCTAGTGCCGAAGCCACCGTGGAGTAGAACACCTTTCATGACGGCTACCCTCGGATATTCCTTAATTAATGATTGCCTGCAGTAATTTATTTTGAGCCGTTATGGGCCAGTGCCGGCCCTTGCTAGCATTGCGTGGTGCTTCAGCACTTCTTTAAGCTTACGTTGAACTGTGCTCAGTAGGGTTTTCCTAGATACTGCCTTACTTAACGGTATGTCGAGCAGTGGGATCCGCCTTCCCGTCACACCTAAGCCCTCACTAAGCGCCCAGCGTAACGCGTCAATGAGTCCCCTCGTAATTGTCCTAATGGGGTAGGGCCTCTCTCTTGAACCCCTAACCCTGCAGGTAGCGCTTAATGCGGCTCCCAAGGTAAGCGCGCGGAGGTACCACAGCATTATTTCAGGAACAATCTTTGGGCCGACGTAGCGGCAGGCAGTGTACACTCTATTCCGTACCTGTGTGTAGGTCTGAAGAGGCTTCACGCGCCCCGCGGACGAGCTACGGTAGTGCTTACCCAGTTCAACGGGTATGAGGAGTGAGGGTATGCCTGATGACCAAGCCCTGAAGCTTACCTCAACATCCTCATGATAGAGGAAGTACTTGGGGTTGAAGGGGCCTCCCTCACCCATGAGCCTGTGGTGGAACACTATAAACGCACCGTCAGCGTAGCTCACCGGTAGGGGCGTTCCCCACATTACCTTCTCCAGCGTGGCTGGTGAGTGAACAACTAGCGTTAGCGACCACGTCTTAGCGCTCGGGTCGGCATAGTGGCTTCCGCTGTCAAGCTCACCATCCCTGCCCTTAAGTATCGGTGCTACTATGAAACCCTGTGGGAATACCTTGTCTAGGGTGCGTAACCACTTAAGAAGCTCCTTAAGTGCGTCATTATACACAACTATGTCATTGTTCGAGCACGCGTAAAACCGATACCTGAGGCCCTCCCTAAGGGTGTGGCGGTACGCGAGATTGAAGGCAGCCCCATAACCCAGATTCCTTCTGAACACAACGTACTTCAGTAAGTCCCCGAACTCCTCCCTAACAGCATCGACGCTCCCGTCGGTTGAGGCGTTATCAATGAACCACACGTCAACGCCCGTTACGCTGGATGCTGAGTTCAGCAACGATTCCAGGGACTTGAAGAGCAGGTCGCCTAGGCTAGTTAGCCCATTATAATTCACCACGAACACGGCGAGCTCCCTCACGTCACTACCCACGCGCGTCACCTCACGGTGAACCACGGCACTATACGTAACTCCGGTAGGGGGAGGTCTGGGTGGAAGTAAAGCCCGTACTCCCCGAGGAGCTCGCCGTGGTCAGCGGTTATGACTACCCTTCCTTTCAGGCGTGATGCGAGCTCGGCCGCATGCTTAAGCACCCACCGGAGGTTCTCCAGGTACGCCTCCCGTATTACCTTACGTACGTCCTTACCTGACCTAAGCGTGTTCCTGAGGAAGCCTATGAGGAGGTAGTCTATTGAGAACTTACCTGTTGGCTTCCCCACCCTCCTTAGGTTTATGTCTACTACCTCGTTTCTCAATGCCTCGTTACTCCTTATGGCTCTTACCACGTGCTGTAGGGTGATGTAGGGGGCGTGGGGCTGAATGTAGTGTATTACTAGCTTACAGTCTCTCGGGTACCTCAACCCACGTAACTTGAGCTTAGTTAGTGCCGTCCTTACCGCTAGGTTCACGCTGCTCGGGGGGACCGTGGATAGGTTCTCATCCCACCCCCTGTCCCATACCTCAATCACGTCAAGGAATCTGCTCCCAACGTTAAGGCCCTTAAATACCTCGCGCTTACTGACCATCGGTGTTGCCGACACGTAAATCACGTTTCTCCACGTTCCAGGTTCCCACACCTCCTTAAGCCAGCCCGTAGTCATGCTAGCAGGGCTTAGTACAGGCTTAAGCTCCCCGTCAAGGAACTCGTGAATCACTTTAGAGAAGGCGTCATACCTGCACGCATCGAGAATTATTAACGCATCCCACTCCCCGTCCCAGATGAGTTCCTTCTGACTTACGTGCGCACCCACCTTACTGCTACGCCAGGCGAGAGCCTTCCTCAGCATCGGCTCAAGGAATCTCAGCAGTAAGTATCTGTACTTCATCGAGGTCAGCCATAACCTGGTGCCTGTGCTGAAGATGTTTGAACTTGATGGATCCTGCAAGCCTTCCTTACCTCATAGTCGTTGCTTTCGGTTAATGTCTAATCTGACATTACTTATTAATTAATTCCCCTGCTACATAGCCGGTCAACAGCCACAGGCGAGTTGGATCCTTTTAGATCCCTGAACAGCCTCCTGTCCCAGGGTATAGTGCCTCTTAATGAGGGTCATTGAGACGAATTAGTGGGTGAGAGCTACACCGCCCTACTGCTTAATCACCACCCCTATCCCGTACCCTCCCTGCCCCCAGTCACGCACTATCTCCATCATCTCAAGCCCCTCCGCCACCCCGACCTCCTTAAGCTCCCTCCAGAACCTCGGGACACCGCCCACGAGCCCCTCAGGGCCCGGCACGATGTCGTGGATGGCTATCACCCCGCCCTCCCTAACTAGGGGCGCGTAGGTCTCGAAGTCCCTCCTAACCCCCTCGTACGTGTGGTCCCCGTCAATGAATAGGAAGTCCAGCTTAGCCCCACCCAAAACCTTCAGAACCTTCCTCACGGTTCTGGCGTCGTGGCTGTCGCCCCTGATGAGCACGACCCGCTGCTTACTGCGTGCGAACGCCTTATAGGTCAACCCCTTCAGCGCAGGGTAGCCGCCGCCGAACGGCCCACCAGGTAGGTCGATGCTAATGATTAACGCGTCATCGGCCGCCACCCTAGTCCACAGGAGGAGCGTCCCTCCCCTAGCGGTCCCGATCTCCAGCACGTACTTGGGCCTAAGCCTCTCAAGCACCTCAAGTAGCTTCTCTATCTCCCACCTAACCTGCATCGGCCTGAACAGCCTAACGGGGTCGCGGGCCCTAGCGAAGAGCCTATCAAGAACCTCACTCAAACCCAAACCCCTAACACGGAGAGCAACGTAAGGGAGTAAGGCGAGGCTCACCAACCCAACACGATCATCAACAACCCGCGCAACCCCGCCGACGGCCCCGCCAGCCAGTCC
>JALVVU010000056.1 GCA_027023255.1 Desulfurococcales archaeon | reverse complement strand
GAGAAGGGCAGGCTCCCCATCCTAAGTAAGGAGGAGTACGCGGAGATAAGGAAGAAGTTCCTCGAGGTGCTGAAGGACTACCCGGACGTAACGTTCTACGGGACGTGGGTGGATGAGAAGGGCATGGGTATATGCTTATGGGAAGCGCCAAGCGTGGAGACCGTGAAGGAAATAGTTAAGAAGGCACTGGGCCAACCACCCACCGACCCAGTGATTCAGGTGAGGAAAGTACTTTAAGCTCCTCCAAGGAGATTGCGCGACGCTGGTACGGGGAGTGCGCTTAGATTGTTTAGGTGAGGGTAGGTAATCACGTAACGCTATGGTTATCCTAGCCTGAGCTAGCCGTAGCTACCCATCCCGCCTCTGGAAGGTTCTGGAGGTTCTAAGGGTGAAGTAACAAAAGGGAGGCTATGGGAAATAACTAGGTAGTCAGGGGGTTGAGCCGTGGGTGGGCATGAACCTAGGCCCAAGATCCAAGGGAAGGAGGTCTCAGGCACTTCGTCAGTATTGAACGCGTTCTTTAACCCTAGAGGCGTCGCCGTTATCGGGGCGTCTGATGACCCTAAGAAGTTGGGGTACGAGGTCTTCAAGAATTTGAGGGAGTATAGGGGCGGTAGGGTTTACCCCGTTAATCCTAGGAGGGAGTACGTGCAGGGGGTCAAAGCGTTCAAGTCCGTGCTGGAGGTCCCTGACCCTGTGGATATGGCGGCCATAGTCGTTCCCAAGAAGTTCGTTAAGCAAGCACTAATCGAGTGCGGTGAGAGGGGGGTTAAGGCGGTCGTCATCATAACCGCGGGCTTCAGCGAGACCGGGCCCGAGGGTGCTAGGGATGAGGAGGAGTTAGTCAGGATAGCTAGGAAGTACGGGATTAGGATCGTAGGCCCTAACTGCGTCGGCGTGATGAACACGCGTGCCGACCTAAACGCCACCTTCATAATGCCGGCTAAGAAGGGTAGCGTGGCCTTCATAAGTCAGAGCGGGGCTCTGGGTGGGGCCATAATATATAAGACTGTGAAGGAGAAGGTAGGGTTCTCCAAGTTCGTGAGCGTCGGCAATATGGCGGACGTGGACTTCACGGACTTAATGGAGTACCTAGCGAACGACCCTGAGACCACGGCCATAGCCCTCTATGTGGAAGGGCTGAAGAATGGGAAGCGATTCATGGAAGTGGCTAGGAGAGTAACGAAGGTCAAGCCAGTGATCGCCCTCAAGGGAGGGAGGAGTGAGGCCGGATCCAAGGCCGTGGCCTCCCACACCGGTAGCTTAGCAGGTAACTTCAGGGTTTACGAAGCAGCGTTTAGGCAAGCAGGTATTCTAGTGGCTGACACGATCGACGAGATGATAAGTATGGCTAGGGCATTCACTCAACCACTACCTAAGGGCAGGCGGGTGGCGGTACTCACTAACGCTGGCGGTGCTGGAGTCCTACTCACAGACCAGCTTGAGGCTAGGGGGTTGAGGCTAGCTGACCTAAGCGAGGGGACGAGGGAACACTTAAGGAGCTTCCTACCCCCAATAGCCTCCGTGAGGAACCCTGTCGATACGACGGCCGGTGCTAGGGGCGAGGACTACTACGAGTGCGTTAAGGCGTTAATGAGGGATGAGGGCGTAGACCTACTGATAGTGGCGTGCGTCGTCCCGACATTCGCTGGCATGACGCCAACGGAGCACGCTGAAGGCGCGTTAAAGGCGCTGAGGGAGGTTAGGAGTGAGGGCATCGAGAAACCCGTCCTAGCGATGTTCATGGCTGGCCACGTCTCGGAGAAGGCTAGGGAGGTTCTGGAGGGGAACGGGATCCCGACGTATGAGAGGCCTGAGGACGCGGCGGCCGCCGCTGAAGCCCTAGTTAAGTACGCGGCCATAAGACTCAACGTGGCTTAAGACCTTAGGAACTCACGGAACTATTTTCCGGGTAAACACTTAGCGCCCTATTAATGGGAAAAAGCTTCGGTTAGAAGAGTTTCTTACCATGCAACTCAAGCAGCCTACGCCAGTTGGCCTCGATGACCCGCTGTATCTCCTCAACGTCTCCGTCGCTCAGGTGGGCGAACCTGCCCTGCAGCCTCACATACTCCTTAAGCGGTAGTAGCTTGCTTGGCTTGACGGTGAGCCTAAACACGCCGTGATCCACCTCAAGCAGGGGCCACGCACCAGTCAGCACAGCCTTCCTCGCGACCTCAACGGTCTTGCTTTCAGGGAACCTCCACCCTGTCGGGCAGGGTGAGTGTATGTGGACGTAGGCTAGGCCCTCACCTCTCTCAACGACCTCCATGGCCTTCCTTAACTTGGCCTCCATGTCCTTGAGGAACGCTGGTGAGGCGGTGGCTATGTAGGGTACCCTATGTGCAATCATTATCGATATCAGGTCCTTCGGGAACTCCCGCTTACCCCTCCACACCGTACCCACGGGCGTAGTGGTTGTCCATGCCTTAGCTGGGGTCGTGCCACTCCTCTGTATACCGGTGTTCATGTATGCCTCATTATCGTACGTTACCCACAGTATCGGCTCACCACACTCAGCGGCTGAGGACAGGGACTGCAGACCTATGTCCGCGGCGCACCCATCGCCAGCGAAGGCAACGACCTTAACGTCCTTCTTACCCCTCACCCTGTAGGCCCTGACAAGGCCCCTAGAGTAAGCGCCTGTTGCCGCGTAATTCGCTAGGACGCACGGCACCCCCATCCAGTTGCTCGGGAAGTGCATCGCTATGGAGGCTGAGACACAGTTGGGCGGGAAGACCAGTACTGAGCGCTTCCCGATCACGCGTAGCACATGCCTCGTAACCAGTGTCGCGCCGCACCCAGCGCAGAGCTGGCAGCCGGGGGCGTAGACCGTGTCCTTAAACTCTACAGACCCCCTCCTCTGAGGTGGTTTATGCTCGATGTAGACCGTCCTGACACACCCGCCGCTCGGGCAGGAACCCTTAATTAACTTATCGATCATCCCTCTGAAGTCGCTTACTGATACGTCATCACCACCCATCCCGGCGATGAAGTTTGTGACGGGCACCTTACCGTTGAGGTTGTACAGCACTGACAGGACGTCAAGGCCTAAAGGACCCATGCGCGTGCCGTGCGCTACTGCCCTATCCACAACCCCTACCGAGGCCACGCCTTCCCTCTCAATAACCTTCCTTAACTCCTCCGCTGGGAAGGGCCTGTAGAACGCGACCCTAATTAGACCTACTTTAACGCCCTCCGACCTCGCCTTATCCACGGCGCGCTTAGCGGCGGTGCTCATGGACCCCATCGTTATGAGAAGGTGGTCAGCGCCCTCGACCCTATACTCCTCTATTAACCCGTACTTCCTCCCGAACCTCTCCTCGAACTCCTTCGTCACCTCCCTAATCACGTCCTTCGCCCTATGCAGTATTTCCTCAAACATCCTCCTGTACGGCGTGTGTAGCGGCGCCGGCAGTACGGGGAACACGTAGCCCTTGGAGTCAGGGTCAGTGGTGTGGTCGTAGACCTTCCTAGGCGGGAGGAACTCGTCAACCTCCGCTTGATCAGGAATATCGACGGGCTCGGACGAGTGGGATATGTGGAAGCCGTCGAGGCACATCATTGCCGGCAGCAAGACCCTCTCGTCCTCCGCTATCCTGTAGAGCTGGATGACCGCGTCCAAGCACTCCTGGCATCCCTCAACGTAGTACTGGATCCACCCTAGGTCCCTCGCGGTCATCGTGTCGGAGTAGTCTGAGGCTAGGGCCCAGTACCACCCGAGGGTCCTGTTAGCTACGGCCATGACGAAGGGCGCCCTGTAGGCTGGTGCCTGCGCTATGACTTCGAAACCGTAGCCGAAGCCCTGCGAGCACGTCGCCGTGAATGACCTGGCACCGCCGAGTGCGGCGGCCAGCGCCGCACCTATGGCTGAGTGCTCGCCCTCCGGGTGTACGTACTCGGCCTTGAGTTCTCCCTTAGCGACGAACTCAGCTATGTACTCAACTATGGGTGTCTGCGGTGTTATGGGGTACGCTGACACTACCTGTACCCTCGATAACTTAACGCCGTACGCTACGGCCTTATTGCCTGAGAGCAGTGTTAGCTTACCCACGGCCTCACACCTCTCTAACCATGCTTATTGCTTTGACGGGGCATTCGTTCGCGCACACGCCACACCCCTTGCAGAACCTGTAATCTATTACCGGGCCTTCCTCGCTCTTCGAGATCACCCCGTCGGGGCAGAAGTCAACACATAGCCAGCACTTCCTGCACTTCTCAAGGTCTATGACCGGCTTAAGCACCCTCCAGCTGGCGGTGGGTTCCGACCATAGCGTGTCCACCCTGATTAAGGGTATTTCAGGTAGTTCATTACCCACTGCTTAACACCTCCGTAGAAACGTTCTCGTATCCGACCTTCACGCACCTGACGTACTTGTCCCAGAGTTTCTGGGGGAACCTCTCCTTCACGGCCTTAATGGCTGAGTCAAGCGTTATGAGGCCCGTGACCCTCGCGAACGCACCTAGCATCACTATGTTGGGTATTGGCCTCCCCATAAACTCCATCGCGTACTTGGTGGCGTCTATGGTTGCTATCTTCGATAACCTCGCCTCGAGCTTCAGTTCGGGGAGCACTTCCTTAGGTTGTTTGGGGGTGTTCTGGATGTAGACCCCGCCCTCCCTCAGTCCCTTAGTGACTGCTGGTAAGACCCTATGTAGTCTTGGGTCCAGCACCATGACGTACTTCGGCGTGTATATCATGCTCCTGCTGAACTCGCTCTCCTCCCCTATCGATACGAAGGCCGTTACCGGAGCCCCTCTTCGGGCCATCCCGAACCAGGGGAAGGCCCGGGAGAATTTCCCGTCGTGCAGGGCCGCCAGGGCGATTAGTTCGGAGCACATGACGACGCCCTGGCCCCCGCGGCCATGGAGCCTGATTTCCTCCATTAAAACACCCGCCGGAACACGTGTTTCCAAGGGTGATTTTCGCGGGGGACGTAAAAACGCTTTCTCTTGATACAGTTTAGCGTGGTTTGAAGTGCTTTAACGTTAGTCGTTAATTATGTGTAGCCTTATGAAGTGAACCGAGCATGAAATGCAGGGGTCGTAATTCCTTATCGCCTGCTCCACCACCCACTGTGCCTTCTCACGCGGCATCGTAAGTAGGTTCGGGGCTAACCTCCTTATGTCCTCCTCCATCGCGACGTAGTTCTGGCAGGTTGGGGCAACGATGTTCGCGTACCGTACGAATCCCTCACTATCTATCCTGTACCTGTGATAGAGCATCCCTCTGGGGGCCTCAGTTATTGCTGCGGCCTCCCCCTCCCTGACCTCACCCTCAACGTAGGGTTGCGGTGGTTCCCTGTAGGACGTTATTAGCTCGTCGAGCTCCACGACGGCGTGGTACACCTCCGCCGCCCTAGCTATTATGCTTTGGAAGGCGTTCTTGAGTGGTGCCTTAATCCCGAGCTCCGCTAGCTTGTCCTTAACCTCAGGGGCTAGGAGGTCGTGGTTCAGGTTGAACCTGGCTAGGGGGCCGACGCAGTAGGGCCTGCCACCGCTTAACCGGTACCTCAGTGAGTTAGAGTACTTGGCCTGCTCGACCTCAACGTGCTTCTCGAAGTCTTCCTCCTTGAAGCGTTCTCCGTCACTAGTCACCACGTCGCCCTCTAGTATCGGGTACCTCACGTCATTCCTTAGCGACACGTACGTGATGTCCTGCCTGAACTCAGGCATCGGTAGGTTAGCGACGAACTCCAGCACCCTCCTAGCCCTGCGCTTCATCTCCTCAACGCGCTTCAGTAGCGGGAGTAGCTCGTCACGCCTTATGATCCTGTACGTGCCCCCAACACGGAACACCACCGGATGCACTGGGCGTCCTCCCACTACCTCAAGCACCCTATTGCCCCACGCCTTGAGCTTCAGGGAGTCCCTGATGAAGTCGCCGTGCTCCTCAACCATCCGCAGTGCCGAGTCGTACCCGAGGAAGTCGGGTGCGTGTAGCAGGGCTATGTGGAGCACGTGGCTCTCTATCCACTCACCCAAGTAAGCTATCCTCCTGAGCTTGAATACCTCCTCATGCGGCTTTATGCCTAAGATCTTCTCCATCGCCCTGCTGGAGCTCATCACGTAAGCTAGGGGACATATACCGCATATCCTAGCAGTTATGTCCGGGACCTCAAGGTAGTGCCTGCCCTTAAGTATGGCTTCGAAGAACCTCGGCGCCTCATGAATGTGTACCTCAACGTACTCGACCCTACCGCCACTCACCTTCAGGTAAACCCCGCCCTCACCCTCAACTCGGGCGAGGTTACTCACCCTTATCTCGAGGGACTCACGACCATTACCCGTCATCTCGCACCACCCTCCAACTCGTTAATCACCTTACGGAACTTCTCGGACCAACCCGTGAAGCCCTTGAACAACCGCGCGACGTCACGGTCCTTCATGCCTACCTCCCTCAGCCTCGACGCTAGCGCCTCAGGCCTAGCGTCTATGGATGGACCGAAGCACCCGTAACACCCGCGCCCGAAGGTCGGGCAGATGGCACCGCACCCCTCCTGAACTACGGGCCCTAGGCACGGTATCCCCTTAGCCACCATTACGCAAACGTTGCCCTTCCTCCTGCAGTCCATGCAGAGGGCTTCCCTCCTCAAGTAAGGCTTCCTACCGACGAGCACTTGCTTGATGAAGCTCAGCAACCTCTCCTTGCTGACCGGGCATCCACGCAGTTCGTAGTCAACCTTAACTACCTCAGCCACGGGCTTCGAGTGCTCTAACGCCTTAACCCACTCCGGGTTCGGGTACACTGCCCTCTTAACGTCATCTAACCTCAACCAGTTTCTGAGGGCTTGAATGCCTCCCGCGGTGGCGCACGCGCCCATAGCGACGAGTATGCGTGACTCCTCCCTAACGCGCCTCACTAACTCCTCCTGCTCCGGCGTCGATATGGAGCCCTCAATGAACGCCACGTCGTAGGGACCTGGCGCTGTGGCGCGGCTCGCTTCCAGGAAGTAGGTGAACTCAACGGCGTCTGTGAGGGTCAGTAGCTCGTCCTCCATGTTAAGTATCTGGAGCTGGCAGCCGGAGCATGATGCGAACTTGAAGACCGCGACCTTAAGTTTCCGGCGCATCATATCTGCTCCACCCAGAAGTACTTCTTTATGAACCAGTGCGGGAATACGGGGCCGTGCTTACACACGAAGTACGGGCCCATCTGGCAGTGCCCGCAGAGCCCCACGCCGCACCTCATCCTCCTCTCTAGCGAGAGGTATATCTGATTGTCCTTCAGCCCGATCTCGTAGAGCCTCTTGATGGTGAACTTCATCATTATCTCGGGCCCGCAGATCATCGCTATGGTTCTCTCCGGGTCTATGTCGGCCTTAGGTATTAGGTCAGTTACGAAACCCACGTGGCCCTCCCAAGGACCTTCAGCCTTATCGACGCTGAGCAGTAGCTCGGTGTTGGGTATTGAGGCATACTTCTCGAGCTCGTACTTATACAGTAGGTGCCTTGGCGCCCTAGCGCCGTAAAGTATGGTTAACTTCCCGTACTTAGCCCTATTCCTCTCGATATGCCTTATGACGGGCCTCAGCGGCGCTAACCCTATGCCGCCAGCAACTATTAAGACGTCCTTACCTACGGCCTGCTCGACCGGCCACCCCTTCCCGTAGGGCCCCCTAACACCTATGACGTCGCCTACGCTGGCTTCCGCAAGAACCTCCGTAACGCGTCCAGCGACACGCACCGTGTGCGCAACCAGCCCCTCCTGCGTGACGTCACTCACGGATATGGGTACCTCACCCACACCCATTACGTACAGCTCGTTGAACTGCCCTGGCTTCGGCTCCGGATAACCCTCAGGCATCCTAAGGTAGAACGTCCTGACGTTAGGCGCTTCATCAACGACGTCCTCTATTACGGCTGGCTTAGGGATTAACCTACCCTCAACCACCTCCACGGCTCCTCACCCACTCAACAACGCTCTTAATAGTCTCCCGCAGGTCTATGCCCGCGGGGCACCACGTAATGCACCTGCCGCAACCGACACACCCGAAAACCCCGAACTGCCTGACCCAGTACGCGAACTTGTGTAGGACCCAGTGCCTGTACCTTGCCCACAGGTCCTTCCTGAAGTTACCGCCAGCAACCTCCGCGTAAGTGTATGAGAAGCACCCGTCCCATACCCTAACCCTGACCGCGCCCCCATCCAGTTCAGGCTCGTCTATGACGTCGAAGCAGAAGCACGTCGGGCAAACCATGTTGCACCCCGCACACCCGAAGCACCTCTCAGCCACCTCCTTAAACACCGGGGAGTTCAACCCTAACTCTAACTCATCCGGCAGCCGCTCCAGCTCGAAGGGTGCCTTAGCCTTGAGGGACGCGTTCTTTAAGGCATCGTAGTACTTCCTGAGTACCTCGTCGGTGGCTGGCTCTATGTTAAGTTCGCTTAGGAGCTCAACACCTAGGTCCGAGCCGGGCCTGAAGACCACTAAGTTGTCATCAAGCCTCGTGTAGGCTATGTCGAAGCCGTCCCGCGCCTCAGGACCCGTACCCATGGTGGAGCAGAAGCACGTGGCTCCCGGCTCGACGCAGTTCTCCACAATGATGATTAACTTCTTCCTCAACGCTAGGTAGTATGGATCCCCAATACCTCCCTGAACCCTGTCCATCACGCTTATTGAGGCTAGGTCGCATGGCTTAATAGCGAATAACGCGGTTGGCGGGAACCTCTCCTTAGGGTACTCAACGCTCCAGTCAGGCCTTAACCTGAATAACTCCAGTCTAGGGGGGTAGAGGATACGCTTAGGTGCGTCTGGACCGTGCCTGAAGTGCTTACCGCCCTCCCTCACAGAGTACTTACCCGGTGCTTGGATGTCCTCCCACCCGTACGGTACTTCATCGAAGGACGTCACCTCCTTTAACCTTATGACGCCGTCCTCAAGCTTAGGCGCTATGACCCTATACCCCCTTAGCCTCAGTGCGTTGAAGAGCTTACGTAACTCCCCGAACTTGCCGGAGTATATGCCTCCAGAAACCATGTGGTCACCCTATAACAGTGTTTTGTCTTAAGCGCGGCTCGCGCCGCACACTCTATTAGTTATGGGTGGGGCTTAAATTCTTTAAAGAATTAACAATAAAACATTTGAAGATTAACTAACTTTACTTAATTAATGTTATTTAACGAAATGCCACCACATTAATTAACAATCATTTCAATAGGTAAGCGAGTAAACATTTTACACCACCATAGACAAATATGCTTAATTCAGTAGCGAAATTACCATTAAATCATGTATAAAAGCCCTAACCACAGAAACACGGTCGGCGGACCGCGTGAGTGGCGAGAAGTTCAAGGGACGCACGTACGTCGTTACCGGGTGTAGCAAGGGTATAGGGTACCACGTAGCTCTAGGGCTAATGAGGCGCGGCGCCACAGTTCATGGAGTGGCTAGGACAGAGCAGGTCTTAAGGAGCCTGAAGGAGCGCTTCGGCGGGAAGTTGACCTACACCGCATGTGACTTAACCACCGACGAGTGCGTTAACCGCGTAGTAACGGACGTTAAGGAACTGCACGGTGGGGCTTACGGCCTCATAAACAATGCTGGCGCGGGCGCGCTAGGCGATCCCCTAGAGCTTGGTCCGGAGGTCTTCGAGAGGCTAACTAAGCTACTTTACTTAACGCCCGTGAAGCTAACTCTGAGGCTGGTTCCGTGGATGATTGAGCGCGGGGAGGGCGTGGTGGTTAACGTGATAACGCTGGGGATAGCAACCCACATAAGGGGGCTTGAGGCGTACCTTGCACCTAAGCACGCCCTACACAGGTTCTCCAAGGACTTAAGGGACTACCTAAGCCCGAGGGGCGTGAGGGTAATAACGGTGTACCCGCCCGTAACTAGGACGGGCTTCTTCGAGGGGCATGGGCTCCGGGAATTCTATCGCAGGATGTCGTCAAACCATCTCATGAGGTGGGGCATTACGTCCCCAGAGAGGGTTGCTGAGGCGATAATCGAGGCGATTGAGGCAGGGAGGGAGGTTGTCACGGTGCCGCGGCTGGCACGCGCCCTCCTAGTAGGTA
Source organism: Desulfurococcales archaeon (assembly GCA_027023255.1). Lineage (GTDB taxonomy): Archaea > Thermoproteota > Thermoprotei_A > Sulfolobales > NBVN01 > WAOL01. Next base: position 4,842 of record JALVVU010000056.1, on the reverse strand, counting down.
AGTGAGTCGCTTCAGGTAAGCACGTAAAAACCTTATGTTGGTGCGGGCAGGGTCGCGTGCTTTAGCCCTACCTAGCTTTAGGTTCTGGGTTTCGGTAGCTGGGGCTTGATTTCGGTTGGCTCGTAGTCCTGTAGCTTACCCGCTAGATACTCCTCGTAGCCCGCCAGGTCTAGCAGTCCATGACCGCTGAGGTTGAAGAGTATGACCCTAGGCTCCCCCTCCTTCTTGGCTTTCAGCGCCTCGTCAATCACCGCCTTCACGGCGTGTGCGCTCTCGGGGGCTGGCACGATCCCCTCTAGCTTAGCGAAGAGCGTTCCGGCTTCGAAGACCTCGGTCTGCCTGTAGGCCACTGCCTCAATTATTCCCTCAGCCTTGAGTAGCGAGAGCGTGGGGGCGTCGCCATGGTATCTTAACCCGCCGGCGTGTATTGGTGGGACGTAGTACTTGTGGCCGAGCGTGAACATCTTAATGAGTGGCGTCATTCCTGCCGTGTCGCCGAAGTCGTACTCATACACGCCGCGTGTTAGGGTGGGGCACGCCTTAGGCTCCGCCGCCACGAACCTAGTCTCGGTCTTCCCTCGTAGCCTGTCCGCCACGAAGGGGTATGATAGCCCGGCATAGTTGGAGCCGCCGCCGACGCACCCAACCACGACGTCAGGGTACTCACCTATGGCCTCCAACTGCTTCTTTGCCTCGAGCCCTATCACGGTTTGATGCAGTAGGACGTGGTTGAGCACGCTCCCGAGGCAGTACTTCGTGGCTTCATGAGTAACCACGTCCTCTACCGCCTCACTTATCGCTATTCCCAAACTCCCTGGGTGGTTCGGGTCCTCCTTCAGGAGCTTCCTACCGAATTCCGTCAGGTTACTTGGGGAGGGCACCACTTCGGCGCCGTATACCTGCATTAGGGTTCTCCTGTAGGGCTTCTGCTCGTAACTCACCCTAACCATGTACACCCTAACCTTAAGGCCGAAGAACGCCCCGGCAAGCGATAGTGCAGAGCCCCACTGCCCAGCACCCGTCTCCGTCACTATCCTCTTGGTACCTTCGATCGCGTTGTAGTACGCCTGCGCTAAGGCCGTGTTGACCTTGTGGCTGCCTGTGGGTGTAACGCCCTCATACTTAAAGTATATCCTAGCCGGCGTCCCTAAGTACTTCTCAAGCCTCCTAGCCCGCATCAGTGGTGTGGGCCTCCCGATCTCGACGTACGCCTCCCTAATCTCCTCTGGTATCTTAATGGTTGTAGCGTCGCTGAATTCCTGCCTAACGAGTTCCTTAGCGAATAGCACCTCCAGCTCCTCAGGCTTGACGGGGGTTCCATCAGGTTTAATCATTGGCGGTAACGGCTTCGGGAGGAATGGCTTTACATTGAACCAGAACTGAGGGAGTACCTCAGGGTTTCGGGAAGATCCACCTAAACTTACTTCCATTGGCGCATGGGTTGCACCTCGCAACTCTTAAGGTTACCCTCCCTTATTAAGCAATTATTTATTGTAGAGCGTAAACTCCTTCAGGTATGTTCAGCAATGAAACTTAACTTTAGGAAAGAAATTCCAGAACCACAGTTAATCCAAACAAATTCTAATTAATGGCACTGGACACAACAACATAATACGTGCGGAGAGAGGAAATACTGGCGGTTCACATGGGTGAAGATGACACTGTCAGGCGCAGAATAATGAAGTTGCTTGAGGAGACCGACACACCGCTAACGGTAAACGAGATAGTAGCGATACTTGACCTAAATCTAACCCCGACCGAGGTTTACGGACACTTAAGACACATAGCAAGGACGGTTAGGCGCTCGTCGGGAGGGAGGAAAGCCCTCCTAATGAAGCCGCCTGTGTGCCGTTCATGTGGTTACGTCTTCTCAGACATGACTGGAAGACCCAGAAAGCCCAGCAAGTGCCCGAAATGTCACTCCGAGTGGATAGAGCCTCCGGCATTCATCATTAGAGAGGCTTAGGCGTGCCTCCCCTGCCTAAAAAGCTTAGGAAGGTGAGACATAGTCTATGTTACCTATCCAAACATATTGGGTTAGAAAACCTTTTATTTGGGTTTAAGACGTAAAACACTGAGGTTAGATGAGTATGAATAAGCTGACCGTATCGATACTGGTTGTAATAATTATTGTAGCCATAGCTGGTGGGGCATACTATTACTACTCCAACACTAAAGCTGGTACAGTAACGGCTACCACAAGCGTGTCAGCTCTGTCTACCACAACCACAACGGCATCCCTTACAGGTACAGGCACATCAACAACCACGCAGACAACAGCAAGCGAGTTAACGAGCGTCGAGATCGAGGCAATAAAGTACATGGCTGAGGAGGAGAAGCTAGCGTACGACGTATACACTAAATTAGCGCAGATGTACCCGAACGTCCCGGTCTTCGCCAACATTGCTAAGAGCGAGCAGACACACGTTAACGCCGTCTTAAGCCTAGCGAAGAAGTACCATGTAAACATTACGTTAGGTAAGCCCGGAGTGTTCAACAATACGCACATTCAAGAGCTCTACAACAAGCTAATCAGCATGGGGTCAAAGGGGCTTGAGGACGCACTAAAGGTAGGGGCACTGGTCGAGGAAACAGACATTAAGGATCTCCAGGACTGGATCGCCAAGGTGCAGCACAGCGATATAAAGCAGGTGTTCGAGTGTCTAATGATGGGTTCAAGAAATCACCTCAGAGCCTTCACGTCAACACTTGAGAAGATGTTTGGCGTTGAATACACACCGCAGGTCATAAGTATTGAAGAGTACAAGCAAATCATTAACTCACCCATGGAGACCGGTGGAACCGAGTGCTCAGCGCTAAGGATAGACGTTGGAGCGAACGTTACGGTTACAACAACGCACGGTAAAAAGTAGGTCGCGACCTCTTAACATGTTTTTCAGTTTACCCACACTATTCTTTACATAAGGCTTTCTTCTAAGTCTTCACACGTTTTCCGAGTTAAATGGCTGAAACCACTAAATTACGGGTGTGGGAGCGGTTAGTTCTAGTTCATGAGAGGGTTTCTTTGTCTAATTTATCCAGTTAGAAAGAAAACCTTGTTAAAGGCTCAAACCGTAATTAGATATAGGTTAGAGTAATGGATGAAGCGGATAGGAAGATAATCGATATGCTCATGAAGGATGGCAGGGTAAAGTACTCTAAGATAGCTAGGGAGCTAGGGATAAGCGACGTAGCCGTAATAAAGAGAATAAGGAAGCTTGAGTCTAACGGCATCATAAGAGGGTATGTCGCGGTCGTTGATCCGCAGAAGCTGGGTTATAAAGCACTCTCACTCACGGGCGTGGACGTTGAGCCAGACTACCTCTTCCAGCTTGTTGAGGAGTTAAAGAAGAAGGAGTACGTGCGTTACCTAGCAATAACTTCTGGGGATCACTGCGTGATGACGTTAATCTGGGCTAAGGACGGGGAGGAGTTACGGAGAATACACGACGAAATAACTAAGATGCCCGGCGTCAAGAGAGTTTGCCCAGCAATAATCCTTGAGGAAGTTAAGGGCACCTTAGCGGTGGCGAATGTGTCTCAGAAGTAGTGATTCAAGGCTCGAAGATTAAACAAAACATTTTACCGAGGCCCTCAGGCCTTCAAGCTGATTCACTGGCTTTGACCCTGTTGTTCAAGCCTTAGGATTACTGCATCGTACTTAACGTAGGCTATTAAGAGCAGTATGCCCACGACAATCCATGAAAGTATGAAGCCCAGAATGAGGGGTAGCAGGGTCGCGTCCTTAGCCTCACGTATTCTGCCCTCCTCCAAGAGCCTCTCGATCTTCCTGCACTCAAGGAAAATCCAGATATCAACTATACCCAACCCTATCCCGACCACACCGACGAGAACTATCAGTAGCATGGCGCCCCATATGAAATTAATTATGCCGATGACCAACGCCAGTATGCCAGCCACTAAGGTAAGGGACTTTATAGTGCTCACATCCCCAGCAACCTCAGGCGGGTAACGCGCTTGACCGTAGGTACTCACCATCACCAAGCACCGAGGAGTAGGGTAATTTCTCCTAATAAAACTTAATCATTTGACTTACGCTTCAAGGTATGTAAGGGCTCACTACTTGCTTGCCCTCTCCGCAATTTCCCTGACGGCAGCGTTGAGTGCTGACCTAACTTCATCCGTTAGCGCTCCCTTCACCTCGATGGGCCCTATTACCTCGTACCCCGCTTTAGTGAGTGCGTCCTTCACGAGCCTACCTGCGGTAGGCGCCCAGCCGTACGCGCCGACCACCAGGGCGGGCCTACCCCGGTACGCGGCCTTCTTCACTATTAAGTTAACCACGTGCTCAATTGAGGGTACGACCCCGCCCTCGTACGTTGACACGCCAACCACTAATGCGGCGGCATCCGCCAGCTCGCCGAGTAGCTCTGAGAGCCTCGAGTGCTCGTACTCGGTGAACCTGAAGGTAGTTACCGTTAACCCTCTTAGCTCGAGTTCCTTAACTACGTGGTCAATGAGGTTCTCAACGAAGCCATACATGCTCGAGTAGATGACGACGACCTTACCTTTGGTTACGGTTCCCTTACCGAACTTTTCGTAAAGGTCAATTATGAATGATGGGTCATGCCTCCACACGATGCCGTGCGACGGCGCCACAACCGACGCCTTAATGCCGGCGGACCGGAGCTTCTCTAGGGCCTTAACAACGTGTTGGCGGAACCTCCCGATAACGTTGACCGCGTACCTCATCACGTGCTTCTCATACCACCTCAAGTCATCGAACTCGTCATCGAAGACCTTAGGAGGTATTGAGTACGCGCCGAACGCGTCGCAAGTGATTAGCGCTTCGTACTCCGGGATGTAAGTCATTATTGTTTC
>JALVVU010000055.1 GCA_027023255.1 Desulfurococcales archaeon | reverse complement strand
CTCATACCCCGCGGGTTAGTCGTTGCTGTGGCTTTTGCTTACGCTGCTTTCATAATATACAGGTCTGTCAGGGACCTGAGGGGCACGTCCAAACAGGACGTGTGCCGAGAGGGTGACCCTGAGTGTAAGGCTGGGAGGCTTCTCCACATCTTTCCTGTGAGGGGCGGTATTGGTGTCCTAGCATCATTCGTAATAGGTTTGCTGGCATCGTTCACCCTGCTTCCGTGCAGTGCTGGGCCTTACATAGTCTTCGCTATGGTGATTTCCACTCAATCCTTAATTGAGAAACTGGCCCTGCTCCTAGCCTATAACGTCGTGTTTGTCACACCCCTTATCCTGATATTAGTTGCGGTGCTAGGGATAACTAGGCTGGGTAGGGTTAAGGATAAACTGATCAGGTACAGCCCGCAAATAAGCCTGCTCGGCGGCATACTGCTCGTGATCGTGGTGACCCTAATGGTTCTTCACTCATGAAACAGCTAACAAGTAACGTGGATCACACCAGCAACTAGGCGTCCTTCAGCAATCATCTCCTTAAGCATATTGAGGGCCTCCGGAGTCCTCTTAACGATTACCTTAAGGCCTAACTCCTCCGCCTTCCTCAGTACTTCCTCCATCACTGGTAAGTCACCGTACTGCCCTGAACCGATGACAAGCACCTCAGGGACGCATCCACAGATTCTCAGGAGATCATTAAATTCCTTGAGAGTAAAGGGCGTGTGGTTGAACAACCTCCGTAGATCCTTAGACAGTTCCTTCCTCCGTCTAAGCACGGAGCCATCAGGAAGCACTATCACGTCATGCTCATATCTCTTCCCATTAATAATTACCCATCCAAACCCAGTATCCCATTCATCCATTATCCCATCACCCTAAAATGCCTCTCACTTCAAACGTTTAACGCTAACGTATAGTCAGCCCCTTCAGTGAGCCGGTGAGAGACAACTATTATCTTGGGTGAACATGAAGTTAGAAAGCGGTGAACAGCACCTAACCGAATCTCACGTAAGACGAATTGCCTAAGCATGTAATTACGCCTGAGGATCCCTCCCGTAACTCTGTTAATATGCCTGGCCAACACCTTTTAATGGGTATGTGTAATGCGCGCCAAGATTCCATGCGCTTTAACGATAGCGGGGTCAGACTCGGGAGGAGGGGCCGGTATTCAGGCGGACCTCAAGACCTTCGCTGCGTTAGGCGTGCACGGAATGTCGGCAATAACCTCCATTACCGCGCAGAACACGCTTGAGGTGCGGGCAATACATGACGTCCCCCCAGCTGTTGTTGTTGCGCAGATTGAGGCTGTGGCGGACGATATCGGCGTCGACGCAGCTAAGACCGGGATGCTCAGCAACGCCGAGATAATACGGGCGGTCGCCGCGACGGTAAGGAAGTACGGGTTCCCACTAGTTGTTGACCCTGTCATGATAGCTAAGTCAGGGGCGAAGCTACTCAGGGACGACGCCATCGAGGCCCTCATAAAGGAGCTAATACCTCTAGCCACGGTCGTCACCCCAAACGCGCGTGAAGCCGAAAGAATCACCGGCATTAGGGTGAAGACCCTAGACGACGCTAGGAAGGCCGCTAAGTACATTGTTGAGGAGCTAGGGGCTAAGGCAGCTGTCGTTAAAGGCGGCCACTTACCCGGCGCAGAATCTACTGACGTCCTCTACCACGAGGGTTCCTTCAAGGAATTCAGGGCTAAGAGGATTGATGGGGGATGCACACACGGCACGGGATGCACGTTCTCCGCCGCCATCGCCGCCTGCCTAGCTAAGGGATTAAGCGTGGAGGACTCTGTGGGGATCGCTAAGCGGTTCGTGACCCTAGCGATAGAGCATGGCACGCGTGTCGGGAGAGGGCATTGCCCAGTGAACCCTTCAGCATGGGTCGATATTCCGGCCGAGAGATGGGTCGCTCTGGCATCGGTAGCTAGAGCAATTGAGATACTAGAGGAGAACGGTGAGTTAGTGAATTCCTTGGTCCCTGAGGTGCAGATGAACGTGGTAACCGCTATTTCAAGGAGATACGCTAAGGGCGTGGAGGACGTCGCGGCAGTTAAGGGACGCGTAGTAAGGTACGGTAAAACAGTTAGGGCAGTAGGTCCCCCATCCTTCGGTGCGTCATCTCACCTAGCTAGGGCAGTGCTGAAGGCGATGGAGTTCGACGAGAGGATTAGGGGAGCTGTTAACGTGAAGTACTCCGAGGAATTCATTCAGGTAGCGAAGAAGCTGGGGTTCACGTGCTCCTACTACGACAGGTCTGAGGAACCTAAGGAAATCAAGACCGTTGAGGGAGGCACCATACCTTGGGGCATCGAGGTGGCGGTGAGGCGGGCTGGGGGAAAAGTTCCTGACATCGTATACCACACTGGCGACATCGGTAAGGAGCCAATGATAAACGTTTTCGGCTTTGATGCAGTAGATGCTGTGAGGAAAGTGCTGAGGATAGCGAAGGTGATGCAGCATGGGTAAGCAACCACTCATAGATCACTACGACTTCGGAGTGATCGTGATTAACGGTAAGACATACACGCATGACGTGGTAGTGACCCCTCAAGGTAAGGTAATTGACTGGTGGAGACTCGAAGGCCATAGACTGCAGATACCGGACGTTAGAGATTACCTAGCGGAGCCCGCCGACACGGTAGTCATAGGGACGGGGTATGATGGGTTAATGAGGGTGGATGACGACGTTATTGAGGCATTCCGGCGAAGGGGTGTTGAGGTATTTATCGATAAGTCTAGGAGGGCGGTCAGGAAATATAATGAGCTTGTCAGCGCGGGAAAGAAAGTATTGTTACTAATTCACTTAACGTGTTGAAAAAGGGGAGCCGTGTTTTTACTTTGACCTGAGTCTAAAGCGAATACCTCCTCTCCTCTTCCTTCTCGCGCCTCTTGATAGTAGCGAGTACTGTATGTTCAGTAACCTTTCTGAGTCAAGCAGCTTCGCCGCGATAAGTATCATCATTATTGAGAACGCAACGCTCCACCCCAAGCTCGCGGGCACCGCCCAGGTGATCCCCTCTATATACGCCTTCATAGCCACTATCGGCGTTATGAAGGGGGATAAGGCGATTAGCACGCCAATACCTACGGGCCCTAAGGAGGAGAGTGATAAGAACATTAGGAGGAAGCCGGGAATCATTACCAAGAACGATAGTTGGCCCGTGAATGTTGAGGATGCCCTAACGCTCGGGGCGAATGAACCTAATAGCAGTCCTAGTGACGCGACTGCCAGCAACGAGAGGAATGTCCCCACCACCATAATTAGTAAGGCGTTCGTACCCAGTAATGCGAGTGCCGCTGAGTTAAATGCTTGTGGAGCCGCACCCACAGCGCTTCCCGACGTGCTTGAACTCGCGTTACTCACGGAAGTCGTTACGGCACCGAAGACCATCGACGTGTATATCAGCATACCTACAGTGAACGACGCGGTCGCAAGCGCGGCGACCACTAGGGTTCCGGCAAGCTTCGACAACACTATCTTAACCCTCGGTATAGGCAGTGAGAGGAGAACCTCCAGAGTCTTCTCTTCATTCTCAGTTGCCATGGATGTTGAGGCGAAGCCCAGCGCCGTCACTATGACTATTAACGGCGCCATAACGAACGTGAACGAAACCATAAACAGGGACGCCAGTGCTTGAGGAGGCACGAACCGCCCCCTAAATAACACCATCGCAT
>JALVVU010000054.1 GCA_027023255.1 Desulfurococcales archaeon | reverse complement strand
GTTAGTGGTCGTTACCGTGTTGGGCGCGGATAAGCCCGGCATCGTGGCCGGGATCACTGAGGTGCTCGCTAAGCATAACGTGAATATCGTGGACATAGCTCAGACAGTGGTGCGCGGGATTTTCTCGATGATCATGGTTGTCGACTTATCAACCGGTGACGTGGGGCTGAAGGACCTGAGGGAGGAGCTCGTCGCTAAGGGGAGGGAGTTGGGTGTTGAGGTGGCGGTCAACCACATAGACGTGTTTAAGGCCATGCAGCGGGTGTGACGCCGTAATGACGAAGATATTCGCGCCTGAGGAGATCGGCGAAGTTATTGAGATGCTAGTGTTTCAGGACCTCGACATACGTGCCGTCACGCTAGGGCTGAACCTCCAGGGATGCGCCTCACCCGATGCGGGTAGCTTGATCGAATGTGTTGAGCGCGTGATCAGGGAGCACGCCTCGATGCTCTCGGACGTCGTTGATTCGGTCGCGGGCAAGTACGGCGTCAAGATCGTGACTAAGAGGATAGCGGTCACCCCAGCCTCCATCCTCCTAGAACCCATCACGCGCCAAAAACCTAGCGAGGCCCTCCACGCCGCCCTAGCCCTAGCCAAAACACTAGATAAGGTGGCTAGGGGAAACGGCATCGACTACGTGGGCGGGTTCGCGGCATTCGTCCACAAGGGCTTCACGCCCGGTGATGAGGCAGTCATTGACGCTATACCGGAGGCGCTCGCCTCCACAGAAACGCTCTCAGCAATGATTAACGTCGCCTCCACAATGACAGGCATTAACTCCGACGCCGTGCTAATGGCGAGCGAGAAAATCCTGGAAACATCCAAAGCAACCCCGAAGGGATTGGGGTGCGCTAGGCTAGTGATCATGGGTAATGCTCCCGAGGATAACCCCTTCATGCCGGGAGCCTACCACGGACTAGGCGAGCCTGAATTAACGGTCAACGTCGCGGTAAGCGGGCCCGGCGTGATCGAGGCAGCGATCCGCAAGGCAGGACCTAACGCCGACCTAAGGGCGTTGCACGACATCATCAAGAGGACAGCCTTCAAAATAACCAGGCTGGGCGAACTCATAGGGAAGGAAGTAGCTAAGGAGCTAGGCGCGACGTTCGGCATAGTGGACCTCTCCCCAGCCCCGTCACCTAAGGTAGGGGACAGCGTCGCAACAGCCCTAGAAGCCCTAGGCCTGGAGGTGGCGGGGGCACCCGGCACCATAGCGGCCCTATACCTCCTAATAGACGCGGTCAAGAAGGGAGGCGCGATGGCGACATCAAGCATAGGCGGGCTAAGCGGCGCCTTCATACCTGTAAGTGAGGACTGGGGAATGAGTAGGGCGGCGGAGGCGGGAGCCATAACGATAGACAGGCTCGAAGCAATGATGACCGTATGCAACACCGGCGTAGACATGGTGGCAATACCCGGCGACACACCCAAGGAAATCATAGCAGGCATAATACTCGACGTAATGGCCGCAGCAATTGCCCTAGACAAAGCACTCGGCGTAAGACTAATACCGGTCCCAGGAGCAAAACCAGGCGACAAGATAGAACTAGGCGGCCTACTAGGCGAGACAGTAGTGATCAGCGTACCGAACTACAGCCCCCGAAAATTCGTAGAGAGAGGAGGACTAATACCACCACCAACAAACAGACTAAACAAAGGCTAAAACAGAACCGCAGATTCACCTGTCCTTACCTAGTTTGGTTAGTATTGTTTTGGCTGCTATGATGCCTGTTGCTGCGGCTACGTTCATTCCTCTCGATAGTCCCGCGCCGTCGCCTGCTACGAGTAGGTTTTCTATGTTGGTTTCGAGTTCTTTGTTTACTTTGGCTTTCACGCTGTAGAATTTTATTTCGGGTGCGTAGAGGAGTGTTTGTGGTGAGGCTATCCCAGGTATTATAGTGTCTAGCTTCTCTATGGCTTCCATTATGTTTGCGGTGATTCTGTGTGGTAGGGCCATCCCTATGTCGCCCGGCGTTACGTCCTTGAGTGTTGGTTCGATGGAGCTCCTTTCTATGCGGTCCCAAGTGCTCCTCCTGCCTGCTTCTAGGTCACCTAGCCTCTGGATTAGGGGTTTCCCGCCCCCCAGTTTGCTGGTTAGTAGCGCTATGCCTTTGCCGTAGGCGATCGTGTCTTCTAGGGGGTTTGTTAGCTTGATCGTTACTAGGAGGGCGAAGTTCGTGTTCCTTGACTTTATGGTGGCGTATGCCTCGCCGTTGACCCCGACGAACCCGTTCCAGTACCTTTCCTGCACAACGAAGCCGTTCGGGTTGCAGCAGAATGTCCTGACCTTATCGTCGTATACCTTAGTGTAGAGGATTATCTTCGGGTCCCTCACGATCCGCGTGACGGGCTCCATGACGTAGGCCGGGACCTCCACCCTAACACCTATGTCTAGAGGGCCTGGCTCGACCTCAATGCCCCTCACCTTAGCTAGGTCGGCGAACCAGGAAGCACCGCCTCTCCCGGGGGCTAGGATGACGTACTTGGCGGTGAACTCCCCCGTACTTGTCTTGAGCTTGAAAACGTTCCCCGACTTAATGACGTCCGCCACCTCCGTCCCCGTGATCACCTTAACCCCTCTGCTCTCGAGGTAGTTCGTCATGTTCTCAATCACCTTGACCGTGTTGTCGCTACCTATGTGCCTCTGCGGCGTGGGTATGAACTTAGCGCCCGCCCTAGCCGCTAACCTCTCGAGCTCCGCCAAAGCCTTAGGGTCCCCAACGTAAAGCCTGTCCTTGGGGGCGCCGAACTTAACGAAGATCAAGTCAACGTACCTAATGAGTTCTTCCGCCTTAGACCAGCTACCAAGTAGCTTGTGGAGGTCCCCACCCACGTCGGGCCTGAGGTTTATTGTTCCGCTGCTTAACGCACCCGCACCGCCCACACCGTACATCACGTGGCATGGGGAACACCTAACGCACTCAACCGGGGTTAGGTTGTGCTTGAGTTCAGACTCAATGAGTGGGCACCTACGTTGTCTCGCCCTCAACCCCTTATCGATCAATGCGACCCTCGCCTTACCCGCGAGTTCGTAGGCAGCAAAGAGCCCTGCGGGCCCCGCACCAACTATGGCGACGTCGAAGTCCCTCACGCCCCACCACCTACTTAAGGAACCCTAGCTCCTTCCTCCTGTCGATGATCGCTCCCACCTCTGGCCCCGTCCCTATTAGCGTGACCGGGACGCGGAGAACGTTCTCAAGCCCCTCAACCCATTCCCTAACCTCCCTTGGGAGCTTACCCCACTCCCTAACCCTGGAGGCCTCAGGGAACAGTGCATCAACCTTAGTTACCGCTACCTGTGTGGCTGAGTTAATCATCACTGCCCTCCTAGCTAACTCCACATTGAATGGCGCGACCCTCCTAACGCGGCCCGTGACCGTAGCCCTCTCCACCCAACCCCTCCTCACAGCCTCATCCTCCGGGAGCTCACCTGGGAGAGGCCCGCCGCCAACGCGCGTTACGTAAGCCTTGAACACCACCACGACCTCATCCACGTCTCTCGGCCCGACCCCAACCTCCGACGCGAAGGCTGAGGCCGTCGTGTCCCTGCTTGTGACGTAGGGGTAGGTCCCGTGGTAGAGGCTGAGGAACGTCCCCTGCGTTCCCTCAATAATCACGTTCTTACCTGCCCTCAAGGCGTTATGCACTTCGTTAGGGACGTCCGCAAGCATGTCGTTAAGCTCCTC
>JALVVU010000053.1 GCA_027023255.1 Desulfurococcales archaeon | reverse complement strand
CTACACAGCAGGTACGCGTTAGGCACGGAATTCGTTGAGAGGGAGGAAGGGGAGCGCGGGATGGGGCAGATGATATACTACGTGGAGATAGGCTCCGCCCCCTACACCTTCAGCTTCGACCTAGACACGAGGTACGTGGGTAGGACAACCTACGTAGCGGCCCACGCCGGCGAGCCAGCCGTCAGCGAGGATGAGAGGGTAAGGAGGATTAAGGCGGCACTGAACGCCTTGAAGAAGCTCGTGCTGGAGCTAGGGTTCGGGGCGAAGAAGACCAGGTTCCTCCCAACGATTGAGTGGGAGTCCCTCGTAATCGCGGTCTCAAACAACGTGTGGACCGTTCCAAGCCCCTTCAGCGCCAACTACGTTGAGGCGGCGAGGAAGAAGCTCTCACTAGTAAGTGAGGACACGAAGCTCCACATCTACGAGGCAGGCGGGAAGAGGACGCTTGAGGAAGTGCTTGAGGAAGCGGTCAAGGACGCGGTAAGCAGGCTCGAGAAGCGCTAAGCGAGGCCCGCGAAGGTGCTCCAGAAGTGATGACGGGGGAGGCAGTAGCGTACGTCATCGACGTGGAGTTCATGTGGGGGTACCAGGCAACGGTAGCGGGCCTAACGAAGTCGCCCCCACCATACACTTACCCACCCCCAACGACGGTCCTAGGAGCCGTAGCGGAAGCTATAGCTAGGTCTGAGGGGTTGGGGGAGAGCTCCCTACCGTTAATAATGAACGCGTTAACCAAGGACCTAATGGCGGTGGCCCTAAAACCGCTTAACTGCGTCCCGATAAAGTACCAGGACATAGGCAGGGTAATAGCCGTCAGGGAGAGCGGGGGTGTTAGGTACCCGAACGCCGAGGACCCTCAAGGATCCTTCGACGCCCCGGCGAGGGGTAGGACCGTGCTAGCACCCCTACCTTCTGGAGGCGGTGATCAACCCAGGGACGCACCTAGGATCGAGTGGGTTTTCGTGTGGCGACGCAACCCGGCGGTTAGGATGCTCACGCACCCGCAGGGGCTGCCGCTGAGTGATAGTCACTTATGGCGCGTCCATAGGGTGGGGAGTAAGGAGAGCCTAGCCTCCGTGGTTAGGGTGCTTAGGAGGGGTGTCAAGGCGTTGCCGAGTAGTGCTGGGGGAATGACTCGCTACTCCTTCCCACTCAAGGCGGTGTCCCAGTACGAGCTCCTCTCGGGTAAGTGGGTTGTGGAGTCGTACGCCGACCCCTTCAAGCCCTACGGTGAGGGTGAGTCACCGGCCCTCAGGTACTTAAGGGGTGACGTAATCCCCTTCGCCAGCCCAATCCTGACCGCCGTGGGTGAGGAGCCCGTAGCGCGGGTCACCCCCTCAAGCGAGGGCGTTTTACTGGAGGTAGAGGGTGTTGGGGTCGTTGTTGGGGTGATTAAGGGTTGAGGCTAGTCCTTAAGGTGCCTCCCGACGCGTCGCTCATGAGCTCCATGCTTTACGAGGGTGTCGCGTACCTGCTGAGCGTGGCTGGCGGTAGGGTGACGCCTGAATGCGTGGAGTTACCTGACGATGCGTTCGTGCAGGCGTTCAGGGCCATCGCTAAGGAGGGGGATAAGGTAATCAACAGGCTAAGGGTAATGACCGCCCTCAATGACCGCAAGTCCTTAGGGAACCTCCTCAAGCACCTAGGCGTTAAGGCTGAGGACTTCTGGCCCGAGAAGAAGGGAGGGGGTAAGGCGAGCATAGTGCCTTACGGCCGCCTCATCGCTAAGATTGGGGAGGTAGCTATCAAGAACCCCGACGCCCTCAAGCGCTCGGGGGTCGTGGAGCTCCGCGTGAGGCTTAAGGGTAAGGAGGTAATCATTGGTTCTCAAGCACCTTTCCTCAGCCTAGCCCTCTTCAAGTCCTGCGATAAGTACGGGTCCCTCGGGGTGTGGGAGTTCACGTCCTTAGGGGAGCAGGTGCCTCAGAAGCTATCCGTTAACGCCGCCCTCCTATGCTTACTGGGCCTCCACTCCTCATACGTGAGGAAGGTGGGTAACACCAACGTATTCCTGCTCCTAGACCCATCCGAAGTCACCGAGGTGCTTAACGCCTCAGCAGTGATGGGTGAGGACCCGTCGGAGGCCATGAGGTGGAGGATCAACGCCAGGGACGTCGGTAAGGAAATCATTGCTGAGTTCCCTGAAGCTTCCGTGGTTCCGTCAGCGGTGATGGCTAGGCTAGCACTCAGCATTAAGCTAACTGACTCGTTAAGGATGACGAACATCGACGTGCTGAGGTTGAGGCTGGTCAGGGTTGATGAGGAGGGCAAGATCTACAAGGTCTACGGAGACACCCCGGTGGAGGTGAGGAGGCACCCGCTACTGAGGGGAGAGTTATGCGGGGAGCTATCTAAGCACGTTGACGCCTCATCACCTCTAATGCGGTGCGTCAGGCGCTTCGTACTCAAAAGCCTGCTGGGCCGTGCCGGCGTAAGGCTATGTGAGGAGAGCGACCACGTGCTGAGGGCTGTCGACGCCCTCTATAGGTTCGTTGCGTTGGAGGATCCTGTCGCGCTGGCTGAGTATGTGAGGCACTTAATGGATGCTGCGGGTGTGCTTGAGGCTACGGGTGGTGAGGGGGATGCTGGGTGGAGGATGCGTACCTACAGGAGGTGGGTTGCTGAGCTGGATCACGCGTTAAGGCACTTAGGTGTGGGGCCTCACTAACCCTGCGTGAAGGGTGGTTAGGTTAGCCGGGATTAGGAAGCATTACTTGGACGTGATCAACGCCCTCTACGGGGGTGTGGGCAGGCCATTCATAGGTAGGGTTGCGGAGGTTCTTGAGAGGGAGTGGGGTGAGAGGAACGTATTCATTATTGAGGCCCCCACGGGGTACGGTAAGACAGTCATTTCCCTAACCATCGCTAAGTACAGTATTGAGGAGGAGCTTAAGGCAGTCATAGCCTACCCGCTGAGGGCCCTGCTCGAGCAGCAGGTGAGCGTGTTCAAGGAGTTATTCAGTAGGTGTGGTTTGGGGGAGGGCTTAATCGGCACTAGGTACATGATGAACCCGGACTCACTCTACCTCGTTAAGCCAGTCACGTTAACGACGGTCGACACGCTCGCACTAACAACGCTTGGGGTGGCGCCGGAGGATATTGGTAAGGTCCTCACCTCATTAATGAGTAGTGAGCGCGTCTGGGGATCCATGGGTCACTACGTGTTCTCGTGGGCTTCAGCACTCACCTCAAACATAGTTGTTGACGAGGCCCACCTCCTAGCCGACTCAGGGAAGGCGTTAGCGTTCATAGCGTTCCTCGCCAGGGAGGCAGTGATTCACGACCAACACCTCATAATCATGACCGCGACCATGCCTCCCCAACTACCTAAGACCATCGAGGAGGTGCTGGGCTGGGGAAGGAGGCGGGTGAGGGTGGTTAGCTTCACCGAGGATCACTTAAGGAGGGCCGGGACGTATGGTGTGAGGGACGACTTCATCATTGATAGGGTCAGCAAGGAGTACGTCGTGGGGCTCACGCCAGTCAGCGACGGTAACGGGGTTAAGGAGGTTGTTAAGTGGGTTGCTGACGCGTGCGGCGGGGACCTTAAGCCACCGAGGGTGCTGGCGGTCTTCAACACTGTGGGTGAGGCCGTCGAGGCCTACCGCCTAGCGCTTAAGGAGCTCCCCATAGAGCCTGAGAGGATCCTGCTCCTCCACTCAAGGTTCACCGCTAAGGACAGGGAGGCCCTAACCAAGAGGCTCGAG
>JALVVU010000052.1 GCA_027023255.1 Desulfurococcales archaeon | reverse complement strand
AAGTAAGTCTCGAAGTGCGTGGTTACGTAGGGAAGCATCACTATAGCCAGCGCCAAGGACCCTGCAAGGATTGAGGGCGTGCCCATAGGCACCACAACCAACGTGTACACCACCATGCCCGCGACGATCGTCGGCAACTCGAGCAGGCCCTTAACCAGTGCCCGCAACGCCCTCGACACGGGGTTCTCGGGGAACTCCGTAATCAGTAAGGCAAGGCAGAACGCTAGTGGGACGCCCGCAAGGGTTGAGAGCACCGTGAGTAGCACCGTGCCTAGCAGGGAGGGCCCCGCACCACCCAGCTCGCTAGAGCCTGGGGCCGGGGGCAGTGAGGTGAGGAACCGGATAATCCCTACCGACGCGATCGCCTTAGCACCGCGCATGACGGTGGAGGCGATGATTGCGGCGTACGGCACTAGCCCCCCTAGCGTCACCGCCCCTGCAAGT
Organism: Desulfurococcales archaeon; assembly: GCA_027023255.1. Classification (GTDB taxonomy): domain Archaea; phylum Thermoproteota; class Thermoprotei_A; order Sulfolobales; family NBVN01; genus WAOL01. The sequence continues at coordinate 3,280 of JALVVU010000052.1, read as the reverse complement.
ACCGCCACTAACGCGTTGAGCACCTTATCCCTACTCAGCCTCACCCCATACACCTCCTCCACCTACTCATTAGGGTTAGCCCTAAGATGTTCAGGCACATGCCTATAGCCAGTAACGTTGCGCCCGCCGCGTAGAGGGCGTTGAGCATGAGGGGGTATGAGGACGCCTCGGGGAAGTTATTAGCTATTAACGAGCTAATAGTCTGGCCGGGAAGGAAGATGCAGTAAGGCATGCTGTTAACGTTACCCACCACCAACGAAACAGCTATAGTCTCCCCGGCCGCCCTCCCAAGCCCTAGGAGGAGCGCGCCGATCACGGCGGGCCAGATCATGCGCAGGAACTCCCTCGCCATTAAGTAGGGCCTCGCACCGATGGCGAGGAGGGCTTCCCTATACCTTAACGGGATGCCCACGTACGCCTCGTTAATCAGCGCGAACACGTAGGGAGTGATCATCACAGCTAACAGCACCCCTGCCGTGAATACTGTCCACCCGCTAACGGGTGAGCACGCGAATAGGGGGAGGAACCCTAGGTACTTATGAAGGGGGATCATGACGTAGCGCCTCAGCATGTTGGGGAGTACCGTAGCGCCCCAAAGCCCGTACACTATTGACGGTAACCCACCCATAACGGTCATTAAGGATGAAACCACGCGTGACACGCCCGCACGGCAGTACTCGTTAAGGAATACCGTCATGGAGAGCGATACTGGGAGCGCGACCAACGCAGCGATGATTGAGGTCACGAACGTGCCTGCAAGCGCTGGGAGGATCCCGTAAACAACCCTCCCCGGATCCCACACCGTCCCTACTAGGAAGGAGAGGCCGTACCTCCGGAAGACTGGGAGGGAGTATTGAGTGAAGAGCTTGCATAGGAGGATGTAGAACGCTACGAGCAGGGCTGAGGGAGCCAGTAACGCCAGGAAAAAAGCCCTATCGTGTTTAGGGACGCCCATTAAGGGCACCCCTAACCCCCGCTGTTGCTCAGCACCTCCTCGGCGGCCTTCAGGATAAGTTGCTTAACAGTGTCCGGGACCGGGACGTACCCGGGTATCGTTTTTGACTCGCCCTTCTCCGCCACCCACTTAAGGAACGTGGCCACGGCACGTGCCTTAGCAGGGTCCCCGTAGTGCGTCCTTATGATTAGGTGGGTCCACGCCACTAGGGGGTAGGCGTGCTTGCCGCTTGAGTAGATAATGTAGTTTTCATCACTGCTGAAGTCGCCTAATGGGCTCTTAGGCAGGTTCGCCGCGGCAGCCTTAGCAGCGTTGAGGAGGGATCTCGGGGTCGGCTTGACGAACTCACCCGCGGCGTTCTCCAGTGCCGCCACGCTTAAGTTATTCTCGAGAGCGTAGCTCCACTCCACGAACCCTATTGAGTAGGGATTGCTCTTAATTAGGTTAGCGACGCCCGGGTTCCCCTTACCCCCTGCCGCCCTACCGCTCCCAGCTACCGGGAAAGCCGGTGCCTTACCGACGAGTGTTGAGGGCCACACGTCTGGGGCGGCCTTATGTAGGAATGTCGTGAATACTTGCTGAGTGCCGCTAGCGTCGGCCCTGAAGACCACGAAGATCTCGTGGTGAGGTAATTTGATGCCGGGGTTTAATGCCTGTATGCGTGGGTCGTCCCAGTACTTAATCACTCCCTTATATATGAGGGCGAGCACCCTACCGCTAAGGTTCAGGGTCACACTGTTTAACCCAGGTATGTTGTAGGTCACGACCACCGCACCCACGAGCGTCGGAACCTGCATTAATTTGTCTTCATGCTTCACCCAAACACTGTGGGGTAGTGGCGGGTCACTACCAGCTATGTCAAGAGTTCCGTCAAGGAACCTCGAAACACCTGCTCCGCTACCCAGCAGTTCGTAAGACACCTTGATCCTGGGATGCTCCTTCATGAACTCCTTAATCCATGCGAGGTACTGCGGTGCAGGAAACGTCGCGCCACCCATCCTCAAATACACTGTGGGCCCCGCACCCACGGTTGAAGAGGTCTTCGCCGGTACGTGCCCGGCGTACGTGTTGCTTACGCTCTCGTAGATTATCACCGTGAGGGAGACTATTACGAGGAGGGCTACGGTTATGGAGATCATCTTTAATGAGTCCTTCATTCTTCCTTTTTCACCGTGTGCTTACCCGTGATTTCAGATATATCACTGCCCAACTATTAGCCTCTTAGCAACCAGTAACCGTCCATAGAGGTACGTACCGGTAAGTAGTCGTAAGTAGCGGTTTAACCTGCTGGCACGTTGCGTGATGGTTGGGTAGGGGTTAAGCTTTTATTCCTTTAACGCAGTTAAAGTTACGGAGATTACGGGACTATGAACAGTAAAGTAAATAAGATTAACAAGGATGAACTCCGGGCAAGGGTGAATGCGCTCAAGAAGGCCCTGAAACACCTTCACGAAGGTGCCGAGCCAAGCAAGGTCAAGGAGGAGATAAAGGAGGTTCTGAAGGGCTTAAGACCCTGGGAAATACCCGTGGTCGAGCAAGAACTCGTTAAGGAAGGCGTGAAGCCCGAGGACATTGTCGCACTATGTGATGCCCACATAGAGCTCTTCAAGGACGCCTTAAGGGGGCCTGAGGAGCTTAAGGACGTGCCCGCAGGGCATCCCCTAAGGGAACTGCTTGAGGAGAACGAGGAGATAGTTAAGGACGCGGAGAACTTAACGCTCTACGCTAGGGCCTTGCTCTCAGGCGGTGATGAGGAGAACTTAAGGAAGTACGTTAACGCGTTAAGCAAGCTCACCAGGAAGCTATTCGGTATCAGAACCCACTACGTTAAGCTACAGATGCTCCTCTACCCCTACCTTGAGCGGAGGGGCTTAACGGCCGTTCCTAGAGTCCTCTGGGCTAAGGAGGATCAGATCCTAGCTAAAGTCAGGTTACTGGCGAAGAGGCTCGGGGAGAGGGCACCTAAGGGCGAGTTAGCTAGGATAGCGACTGACTTAGCCAACGCCCTAATAGACATGGTTTACCGTGAAAACAACATCCTCCTACCAACGGCTAAGGCACTACTCAGCGAGGGTGAGTGGGTAGCCATAGCCCTCGAAGCACCATCCCTAGGCAGGTACGGCGGGCGGGGAGGGAGTAGGGAGGGAGTTGAGTGGGTGCCTAAGGAGCCGCCTAAGTGGCCTTACGAGCTAAGCAGGGAGGACATGATTAGTGAGGAGACCCTCTCAGCCCTACCCAAGGAGGTCAGGGCAGTAATTAGTGAGGTGGATACGTACTCGCCAGTCACGGAGGACTCACTAAGCCTAAGCGTAGGGTACTTAACGC
>JALVVU010000051.1 GCA_027023255.1 Desulfurococcales archaeon | reverse complement strand
TGGCTGAGTCAGGGAGGTTAACCGAGGAAATCCACACACTCATTACTTAATCACGGGACTGCACAGAAATCCGAAGAGTATTTTTAGTTAAGTTGACCAGCCACAGCCTTCGCAACGTAGTTGCATACATAATCAGTGCTTATCCTCGCCCCTTCCTCCGCATCAAGGATATACACTGAGGGGTACTCGCCTTCCAAGAGCTTCAGCGAGAACACGTAAATGTAGTCCCTCTCGCCATCAAGGTTCTTCTCGTAGATCGCGGACTTCACGTTATCGAAGGTTACTCCCTTTAGACCTGTATGGGGCATCCACGCATGAATAATTAATGCTTGAATTCGCGTGCAGTGTGTTGAGCCATACGACATTTACCTTACTGAAGTGTTGCTGAAGCACCTCAACAATGATGGTTTCCATATTCTTACAGATATTATGAAATATTCACTCCGGCAGGTACTCACGCGGAGCTCATCCTTCATATCCTTTACGTTATTCACGTTAATCCGTAGAACATAATTAGTGCTTCCTTCATAGCGTCCCTAATATCCTGTTTATTCCCATTTAAGGGAGATAAAGTTTATTAGGGGCACCTCCTTAATGGTAGGCCGAGGGTAGGTGATATGGTTCATCCTGCCGGGAAGAGCCCGCGGTAAGGAAGTAAGTGTGAAGCCCGTTGAAGGGCTAGCCAACACTAACCTAAACCAGTGCCCGTTGAGAACGGCTTCTGATACCGGAACCAAACACACTAGGAGGTGGGGGTGTCTTGGTTCATAGAGGAACAACAATCCTTACTGAGGATTATAAGGCTCTCAACGCTGAACAGTGACTCACTGAAGAGGATCGTCAGGAGGTTTGAGGTAGGCGAGGGGCTAGAGGAGAAGGTTAGGGGAATACTGCGGGATGTTAGGGAACGTGGGGACGAAGCTGTAAGGGACCTCTACGAGTCCTTCTACGGGATAGGTCGGGACACACCCATAAGGGTTAGTGAGGACGAGTTCTCGGAAGCATACGGGGAAGTTAGTGAGGAGTTCGTTGAGACACTCAAGAGGGTCGCGTCCAGGATTAAGGCGTTCTCGGAGGCAGTCCTAGCGCCCCTCAGGAGGGGTTGGTGGGTTAATGCCGGCTTAGGGGTGAGTGTTGGGCAGTTAGTGAGGTCCATAGATTCCGTGGGGATCTACGTTCCTGGAGGGAGGTACGCGTACCCCTCCACAGCCCTAATGACGGCGATCCCCGCCTTAGTAGCTGGTGTGGGTAGGGTCGTTGCGTGCACGCCTCCTAGAGGTGATGGTGACGCGTCAGTAGATCCGGCAGTGCTGGTCGCACTTGACGTTGCAGAGGTTAAGGAGGTGTTCAGGGTTGGCGGCGCGCACGCAGTTGCCGCCATGGCTTACGGCACCGAGACCGTGCCTAAGGTTGCTAAGCTCGTCGGTCCCGGAGGCCCTTGGTTCACCGCCGCCAAGTCGTTGGTGTTAAGGGACATTGCTGTTGACATGATTGCGGGGCCTTCGGAGATCGTCGTGCTGGCTGACGACTCCGCCGACCCCACCTTAATCGCTGCTGACTTAGTAGCTCAGGCCGAACACGGGCCTGACTCCGCGGCCGTCCTAGTGACGACCTCCGAGAAGTTAGCGAGGGACGTCATTAAGGAAGTTAGGAGAGTGCTTGACGCTGTCGGGGGTAGGCAGGCGGGCACTGCTGAGGAGGCTCTGAGGAGGTACGGCTTAATCGTGATCGCTGACTCGCTACCTCAGGCGGTCTGGTTCGTTAATGAGTACGGGCCCGAGCACCTTGAGGTCATGGTTGAGTGGCGTGAAGTGCCGTACGTGCTGTCGAGCGTAAGGAACGCTGGCTCCGTGTTCATCGGTGAGTGCGCTGCGGTAGCCCTAGGCGACTACGTGCTGGGCACTAATCACGTCATACCCACTGGCGGGTGGTGCAGGGTTAGGGGACCTTTATCGCCGTTAGACTTCATCAAGTTCATCGACGTTCAGTACGTCTCAGCAGGGGGCCTAGCCAGCCTGGCTAGTGACGCGTTAAGCCTAGCTGAGTGGGAGAGGTTCAAGGCACACGCGTTTTCGATTAAGCTTCGTCTCGAGAGGCTTAACCTCGCTTCGCCCCCGAGTAGGGCTTCCGACTCAGGTGTTGGTGGAGGTGATGCGTGATGGATAAAGTTGGTCTCGCGTTAGGTGGTGTGGCCGCGTACATGGCCCTAACCCTAATCATAGGTTGGTACGCCGCAAGGAAGGTTAGGGGATTGGCTGACTACATAGTTGCTGGGCGGAGGTTAGGGTACGCGTTAACGTACGGGACCATACTGGCTACGTGGTTCGGCACGGGGCTAGCGATAGGCGGTGCGTCGATGGCGTACTCCTTCGGGTACCGTGGAGTGATCATGGACCCTATAGGGGCTGGGGTCTGCATCATAATCTTCGGGCTGTTCTTCGCCGCCACACTGCGGAGGAGGGGGTACATGACGGTATCGGACTTCTTCAGGGACAGGTACGGTGAGGAAATGGAGCTCGCGTCAGCCATCGTGCAGACGATAGCGTACATGGGTTGGATGGCTTCCCTCCTAATGACGTTCGGCACGATATTCAAGGTGTTCCTAGGGATTCCGTACTGGTACGGGTTACTGTTAGGCACTATCGTCACGGTCATCTACACAACGTTAGGCGGTATGTGGTCCGTCGCTGTCACCGACCTATTCCAGTCAATACTCCTCATGGCCGGAGTACTGATTCTACTGCCCTTCACGATCGAGGCGGCGGGAGGCTTGGGAGTCATAGGGAGTAAGATACCGTTAAACGACTTCTCAATACTCCCGGAGAGTAACTGGGGTTACTTAGGGTATGTGGGGTTACTCGGCGCCGCCTTCTACATATCGTCGTGGCTCGTGCAGGGAATCGGGTCACTGTCCTGCCAGGACCTAGTGCAGAGGGCACTCTCAGCCAAGAACAAGAAGGTAAGTAAGTACGCTAGCATAGGGGCGGGGGTCACGTACATTCTTCTGGGCCTAGTCCCGGCAACCATAGGGATCCTCGGCAGGTTGATAGTGCCCAACATAAGTAACCCAGACGAGATACTGCCTACGCTCGGCCTCAAGCTACTCCCCACCATACCATTCATAGTGTTCTCCGTCGGCCTCCTAGCAGCACTAATGAGTAGTGCCGACAGCGCCATGCTCATACCATCAACAATGATCGTGAGGAACATCCTCCCGAGACTGAAGCCGGACATGAGCGAGAGAACCAAGCTAATGCTTGCTAGAGTGTTAGTGCCAGTCATAACGTTCGTGTCCCTAGCGATAGCGATGTATGCCAAGACAATATACTTCCTCATGAACCTGAGCTGGGAACTCATACTGATGGTTCAGGGGATACCCTTCATACTTGGCCTCTACTGGAGGCGAGCAACGAAGGAAGGGGCGTTAGCAAGCATAGCCGTAAACCTAGTGGTGTGGGTTGCCTTAATAGTCGCGACCCTACCGCAGACTATGGCTGTTGAAGGAGAGTTTGACTGGGCCATATGGGACTCCATATACATTGCCGCACCGCCAGCGCTACTGGCCGGCTTAATGACCTTCGTGATAGTCTCACTGTTAGTTAGAAGAGTTAATAAATGAAGAACACAACTACATCGGATCCAGGAGAGATTACCCTTTTTAACAAAGCACCGCAGTAATAACTGTGTACAGGGTAAGGTGCTTTAAAATTGATTAAGCCAGGCGAAGGTAAGCCCGTAATAACTCCTGAGAAGTGGATTAGGG
>JALVVU010000050.1 GCA_027023255.1 Desulfurococcales archaeon | reverse complement strand
GGAGGGGCGCGGACCTAGTGCTGAGGGCCGCCAAGCCAGCCACACCCTTCAGTAAGGTGAGGCTACTCCTGCTTGAGGACGGGGATCCGGAGGGTTGGGGCGGTAACTCAGAGCACGTCATTAGGATTGGGCTCAGCGGTGACTTCCTTAGGGACGTCCTAGCCGTGGTGAGGGAGTTAAGTACATGCGCTAAGGTGAAGGCGGTTATTAGCGACTGTAGCCCGTACCAAGCGGCGGTCGCGTTAATTGCCTCATCAGTGATGTATGATAAGGTTGTCGAGCTGAGCGTTGAGTGCGGATCAACACCCCAAGAAATCTGCGTGGCTAACGCGGCACTTCCCCACGCATTAGGGGGTAGGGAGGGCAGAATAACTAGGCTCAAGTTACTCGCCAGCACCGCAGGCAGGTGCGTCCCCGTCACGGTACTGGCTGAAGAGCTTGGCTTAAGTCAGGAGACGACCCTAAGACACGCATACGCACTATCGACAGCCGGCCTGACTAGGATAGTGTTTGGGGACGGAAACCCACTGGTGTGTGGTGAGGTAGGGCCTGAGGCCGCCGCCCTAGCCGAGGCTATCACAGCAATCCATTATAGGGTTAGGGAGCAGAGCACGAGAGGTAACCACGCTTAAGACCCTCGGTAGCCCCCCACGAAGTTTAAACGCTTTCTACCTGGATAGCCAGGTAAATCTTGGTGAGTCATGTGGGTCAGGTAGTCAGGGTATCTAAGAAGCTGACAATCTACATCCCTAAAACGGTGGCTGAGCAACTCAATATCTCGGAGGGCGATAAGCTACTGCTGGAGGTAAGGGACGGGAAAATAATCCTGGGTCCCGTACCTAAGTTAGTAGCGAGGAGGCGTTACTGGAGCGAATCCACTGTCGAGGAGATCGAGACCGAGTCCGAGGAACTCATTAAGCTGGCGGAGAGAGAGTAGCGCCTACGATGGAGTTATATTACGTATACCGTTCATTCACGGTGTTACGGTGACTCCCTTATGCCGCCAGTCGTGAGGCCGTTAATAGCTGGAGACGTAAAGCGTATCTTAGGCATTGTGTTAATGGCTTACCTGAACGGTTCACCAGCAACGCCTGCGTCAGCATTGCTAGCGACGCCCTTAGGTTCCCGGGCTTTGTTATTGAGGATGGGGGTGCTGTTCGGGGCTTCATAATTCTTGAGGAGAGGGAGTGTTGTTGCGAGATACTGTGGCTGGCGGTGGAGAGGGATTACCAGGGTAGAGGATACGGGACCCTACTGCTGAGGAAGGCTGAGGGGTACGCCTGCGGTAGAGGAAAGCGTGTCCTGACCGTCAAGACCTATGGTGGTGGGGATTACGAGCCATACATTAGGACGCTGAACTTCTATAAGAGTAGGGGGTTCAAGGTGTACAAGACTATGGATCAGTACAAGCCATTCGGCGGGCAACCAGCCGTAATCCTCATGAAGCCACTAAAATGTTAGGAAGAAGAAAGACACTGAATCCGGTGACCCCCTGCGTAGATCCTTACATCGGTGATGAGGCATCAGTAAAATTCAGCTAGTCAAAAAGAACGGTCGGCTTACTCATTTTGAAGCTGTTTTTACTTATGCATGAAGCTCAAGACGTGGCCCTACTCTAGCCTGGTGGCGGTGGGGGAGTCCCTGGTGGGGGAGGGTAGGCAGGTCCGTAAGCGCCGTGGGTGGCTGTCCTCGCCCTCCTCTTCTTGACGAGCAACATGAACACCACCGCTATCGCCGCCGCGATCACTGCGCCTATAGCTGCTGTCAGTAACCCTCCAAACCCTCCTCCACCGCTACCTACGGCGCCTGCCGGCTCCTCATTAATCGCGCCCTTGAGTTGCGGGACGTTCGTGTCTATTAGCGCTATCTTAGCTTCCCCACTCGCTTCCTCGTTTTCTCCTGATAGGTAAACATTCTTCAGTAGGCCTGTCTTCACGTCGTAGGCTATCGTTGCATTGAGTTTCCCTATGGTCGTACTCTTTATCCCATCAGGCGGGAGTTCCTTCGGATCGATCCATACGGGTATGTAATAACCTATGAAGTTCTCTACAAACGTTTTGAAATCGTCCTCTGTGGCGCCCTTAGGTAACTCCTCTACCTTTATGTTACTTACCTTGGCGTTCTGTATGTTGATGTAGTCTTCCCCTGCCTCAAGCGTGATCCTGACGTCCCCGCTACCCTTAAGCACATCTCCGCTCTTCTTATTCACTAGGTTAAATTCCAAGTGATACGTGACGTACTGGCCTGTCTTGACCCCTAACGTGCTTTCTGAGGAGCTTGACGTTGTTTGCGTTGGTGGTTGGGGCTCTGACGTGGATGTAGCGGTCGTCCCTAACCATCCGGGTTTGACGTTAGTGTCTATGAGCTTTATTTCATACATGTACTTGCTTTCCTCCTCACTACCCACCTTCGCGTACTTGAGTAGGTACGTGTGCGTGTCGTAGACCTCGTAGACCGTTATGTTGTATTTCTTCGTCTGGATCACGCCGTTGGGCGGTAGTTCCTCAGGGTCCGCGACTATGTCGATTAAGTTACTTATCAGCACGCTAACGGCTGTTTTTATCCCCGCTAACTCAGCGTCGTCGAACCTACCACTAACTATCTTAATGTCAGTTACCTCCTCGCTAGGCCATGTGGGGTCACTTAAGTCCACGTATACGTAGGCTATGAAGTACCTCGACTTATCCTTGTTATATCCGTGGAACTCGTACTTCGCCCAATACTCGTCGCTCGCGTTGAGGGCTGGCTGCATTGTCGCTGATAGGGAAGCCATGATTACTAATAATGCAAGTATGGAGGCTACTGCTCTCCCCGAGCGTATGTTAAGTACAGACATTTCATACACCTACCTGTATGGGCTATTGCTTTTCTCTGTTTTGTTGGTTTATATATGTTGTTCTCTAGAATAGATATAAAAGTCATATTATTCAATTTTTGTACAGATCATCACTATATAACATGAACAACTTAAAGGTGCTCCCTTAAAAGTATATCTGGTGAGCGCGCTTGGTTGAGCACCACGGCCTCATCATACGTAATGCTAGGGTTTTAGGCATGGATCCTAGCAAGACCTACGACATCGTAATCGATAACGGCACAATAACTTCAGTGTCAAGCCATTCCTCAGGTAGGGGTGGGGTGGAGATTGACGCTGGAGGGGGTCTAGTGACCCCGCCCTTCGCTAACCCTCACCTCCATGCGTGTAAGGTGTACACGTTCCTCATGCTTGGTGAGGAGGCTGTTAGGGAGTACCAGTCCTCCGGGATGGGTGGGGCGATGGCCGCCGTAGAGATAGCGTCTAGGGTTAAGGAGAGGTATGAGGAGTCCTGGATAAGGCGTAACGCCATGAAGGCAATGCTTGACGGGTTAAGGCACGGCGTTCTCTACGTGCGTGCGTTCGTTGATGTGGACACTAAGGCGAGGTTAGAGGGGGTTAAAGCCTTACTTAAGGTTAGGGACGCCCTCAAGGACTACATGGCGATTCAGGTAGTGGCGTTCCCGCAGGACGGGGTCGTGAGGGAGCCTGGAGCTGAGGAACTGGTTAGGAAGGCCGTTGAGTTGGGGGCGGACGTCGTTGGGGGCATACCCTGGATCGAGCTTAGCGAGGAGGACGAGTGGGCACACATCAACGCGATGTTCGAAATAGCTAAGGAATTCAATAAGGACGTAGCGATGCTCACCGACGACGCCGGCGACCCATCCCTAAGAACGACGTGGAAGCTCACTATCAAGACACTTAAGGAGGGGTGGACAGGCAGGGTGACAGCGTGCCACGCCAGGGCATTAGCCACATACCCTAAACCATCACTCCTTAAGGTAGCGGAACTAGCTAGGAAGGCAGGCATATCCTTCG
>JALVVU010000049.1 GCA_027023255.1 Desulfurococcales archaeon | reverse complement strand
TGCGGTTTATAAACGCTTTCATATAAAGCAATAATTTACATTAAGCAGTTCTGGAGTAGCCGGTGCACCTCTTCAGAATGTTTTCTGGTGACGCATTTACGGGTGACGTTAATGATACATGATGCTGACTTAACGTACCGATCATTATTTTAGCGCCTGTCATACAGTAAAGTTACTTATTTACTTCTCTTCAATAAATTTTTCAGTCCTGTAAATATAATTGTATTGTTGTAATAGTTTCTGTTCATTTGAATATATTGTTTATATTATGTACGTGTCTTCACTCCCTCGTATTCGGGAGTACCGATATTGACGCGTCGCCGCCTATGATCTTAGTGTTGATTACTAGGGTCCTCGCACCCTCGCCGGCGCTGGTGAGTGATTCGTCGATCTCGATCCCTACGTCTCCTCCGGCTACTTTGATGCTGCCCCTAACTACCTTAGTGTTTTTGGGTACTCGTAGCGTGATGTGGGTGTCGCCGCCTAGCACAGTGATGTTTACTGAGGCGTTCTGCTCCACCTCCTTAACCAGTATGTTGGCTAGGACGTCGCCTCCCTTAACTGAGGTGTTTAGGTTGCTTAGCTTCTCCATTACTGCGTCCAGGTTGACGTCGCCGCCCAGTACAGATATGCTTACGTTTGGCGGTAGTTTGAAGTCTTGGGTGGTGAGGTCACCGCCCTTCACGAGTATTTCGAGCGCGTTGACTTCGGGTAGGCTTACCTCGCCGTCCATCCCCTTGACCTTGACCCTCGCTTCATTCCCTGAGGCCTTTATCGTTGCGTCGTTTTCGTGGCGCGCCGTGCCCCGAATCCTTATGCTACTGTTGGTTGTCCCCGTTAGGGTGATGTCCGAGCCTACGACGTCTATCCTGACTTTAGGTGCTGGAGGGGCGCTCTTATCTATCCATACCCTACCCCTGCTTAGCACCTCCCTAAAGATATCGGTGGGTGCTACGTCCTTAACCGCTTCCGAGATCGTCTTAACTACCTCACTAATGACTGAGCCGATCACTGAGAGCGCGTCCTCCCCACTCACTCCTTCACTAGTGATTACTGCCTGCGGCTTGGGCTTACTGACCTCCTTAGTTACTGGCTTCCTACTCCTGATCTCCTCGAGTACCTCCTCAGCCCTGTCCCTCAGGGACTCTAGCTCGAGTTCCCTTAACACCTTGTACGCCTTCCATCCTAGGTCAGTTAACTCGTAGTAGCCCCTCTCGTTCCTCCTCACTAGGGGGCCTAACTTCTTCATGTGGAACGCCATCACGCTCGAATCCTCGAGCCCGGCGTCCTCCATCAGCTCGGTGAAGCTCCTCTCACCTTTCTCCGCTAGTGACCTTATGATCGCCCTCCTAACCTTATGGGCTAGTGCCTGGAATATCTCACCGTTTCTGGGTGCTTCGGTTTCTTTCCTTTCTTCATTCCCTTCATTGCTCATCGAGCACCACCGTCATTATTCCTGCCTTCGTTATTGATAAGCGGTTGAGTTGATTATCATCAACTAATGATTAGTCCCCATGGGTTGAGGGGAGTTAACTAAGGGTTGTTGATTATTCTCAACTAATAGACTAAAAAGGAGCTTGAGAGCCACCATCCTTGAGGGGGCCGTAATGCGTGGGAACGCGATCGAGGTAAAGGAGCTCGGGAAGCGCTACCCAAACGGGGTGTGGGGCGCCCGGAACGTGAACCTAACGGCTAGGTATGGTGAGGTGACCGTGCTCCTAGGCCCTAACGGTGCAGGGAAGACCACGACGGTCGGGATGCTCACCACCCTACTAAAACCAAGTAAGGGCTCTGCGCGCGTCGCAGGATACGACGTCGTGAGGGACTACGCTGAGGTCAGGAAACGCGTCGCCCTATGTCCCCAGGACATCAGCATAGACGCTAACTGGACTCCCCTGGAGGCGGTTACCGGCTACCTCATGCTTAGGGGGTTCAGTAAGGGAGACGCTGTTGAGGAGGCCAAGTACTGGTTAGAGGTGCTTGACTTATGGAGCGTTAGGAACAGGGTGGCTAGGGCGCTTAGCGGTGGTCAGAGAAAGCGTGTGGCGGTCGCGATGGTCTTAGCGAGTAACGCGTCAGTACTGTTCCTCGATGAACCCACCACAGGCCTAGACGTTGAAGGGAAGTATAAGGTGTGGCGAGCACTAAGGGACTTCGTTAGGGAAGGCAAGTGCGTTGTCATGACGACTCACGACATGCGTGAAGCTCAACTCATTGCTGACCGGGTCGTTATGATCCATAAGGGAGTTACTGCAGCGTCAGGCACTCCAGAGGAGTTGATGCGGGTCGTCCCGTACAGGTTTAAGGTCATCGTTAAGGGGTCCGCGGACGGGTTGAACGCTAGTAAGGTTATGAGGCTCGGGGATAGGGTCGTGGCGTACGCCAGGAGCCGTGAGGAGGCACTCAACATAGCTAGCTCCGTGACCGCCGGTAGCGTGGCGATAGATGAGGTTGACCTGGAGGACGCGTACCTAGAGGTAATTGGTGGTGAGGGAGGTAGGTGAGCATGGTGCGTGAAGGGCTTAGAAGGATTTGGGGGATGACTTACTTAGCGAGCAGGTGGATCATCAGGCAACCCTTATGGTTGATTCAGGGCTTCGCCATAACGATCGGGTTCTTCGTCCTGCTCTACGCGTGGGGAGGTAGGGCAGGCGTGAATAACTTCGTGATCGGTGCCGTGGTCGCGGGGATGTGGGGTGTCGGCATTAACTTGGTTGGGCAGGACATCGGGTGGTACAGGTTAATGAAGCTCTACGACATGTTCGTAGCTACCGAGTTAACGCCCACGCACTTCATCCTAGGTGTGTTCCTCTCCTCCATGGTCTTCGAGGCCACGACCCTAGCTGCGTACCTACCGATCGCCCTAGCCTTCGGCGCGGTGAGGCAGCTAATTACGGCGTTAGCGGCGGGGCTCGTTGAGCTAACGTTAGCGACCTTCCTAGGGTTGGTCGTAGCTATGCGTGTCTCCGCCGCAACCAACGTGTCATCCGTAACCAACACGCTATCAAGCATGCTGCAGGTACTCCCACCAGTCTACTACCCAGCCTACCTACTGCCCGGCGCAGTCAAGTATGCGGTTATGACCGTACCTACGGCCGCCGCGGCCGAGCTGGCGAGGCAGTTAAGCGGTCTCGGCGCCTCAGTACCAATGATAGTGCCCCTAGCCTCACTATGCACATGGGTGATCAGTGCCTTCCTAGCAGCAAACAAAGTAGTCAGGTGGGGCATGGCATGAAGCGATACGCTAGAGCCCATAACTCTTCCCTCTTTTGTCCTAATTGCACGTGGCGGGACCCTGCATTCAGAACGCGAGCAAAACAGCAACGATTTTATTCAGTAAACTAATCATATCCAATACCGCAGCACACTGTCCATGCCTAGCATTACCTTTCTTTGCTCAAGGCCTTCGTGAGCGTAGAGGTTACGGCTGAGGCGATAAGGAGAGTTATTGCGACGACTAGTGAGATGATCAGTGGGCGTAAGGGCCCTAACTCCCGCTGAAGTAGTCCGAGCTTAGTTAAGGCTATGACCGCAACTACGGATAAGGTGAGTGCCACCGCCACCATAATTATTAAGCCCTTAACCCTCCAACCTAACTTGCGGGACATCCCGTAGCCTAGTTACCTGAGAAACAAAAATAACGTTAGGATGATGCAGCAGACACTCTACGCTCACCTCAAGTGTTTAGGGCTTACCGTGCTTCACACCATGGTTAGAGCGATGAGGAGCGCGACGAAGGCATTCCCAACCACAAATCCATAGCAGAGTACAATAGGGCTTCACTACGTTGACTTCGAAGAACGAGTTGACCCTAGCCCATGCAGTACAGAACGAACGTGGTCACACCCGCCTCGACATG
>JALVVU010000048.1 GCA_027023255.1 Desulfurococcales archaeon | reverse complement strand
TCCCTGGGCTGCCCCACGCTGCCGGGGTTCACGATGAGGTACTTGCCTAATCTCCTTACAGCGAATTGGTAGTGGGTGTGCCCGACCAGCAGCGCGGGTCCTTCAAAGCCCTTGAGGGATGAGGCGACGCGGTCGTCGCCGAACCACGGGTATAGGTAGTCGTGGAGCTCCTCGGCGGGCGTGGCGTGGACCGCGAGCACCCCCTCAAACCCTAAGGCCTTCAGCGTGGCTCCAGTGGGTAGTGAGGCGAGCCACTTGACGTCGTTGCTTGAGAGCTTCTTGAGGGATATTTCCTCACGCGTGTACACGCTGGCGGCGTGGGTTGCGGGGCCGCACCCGCAGTCAACGCCGTAACCCACCGCGTGGTCGTGGTTCCCCCTAACGACCACTCTAGGCTTAAGCGACCTCACCTCATCAACCACTAGGTCCGGGTCCGGCCCGTAATCAACTAGGTCGCCGAGCACGACCACCTCATCGAACCGCAGGGAATGAGCGTCGTTGAGGACCGCCTTCAACGCCTCGTAATTCCCGTGTATGTCGCTGATTAGTAGGATCCGGGTCATTCCGCTTGGGCACCCCCGGTAGTGGGTTCGCCCCGCTAAATTAAGCTATGCGTGTACAGGAACCGTATACGCTCGCGGTCCGTTACTTTTTGCCCCTTACCGCACCGTGTTATGGGGTCGTTACGCAGGCCCGTAAAGTTTAACATGTCTGCGAGAATACTTGTTTAAATACTTTAAACTGTAAAAACCAAGTGTGGTGCGTAGGATGCAGGAAAAGGAAAGAAGAAAGTGTGAGGGCAGGCGTGAGGAGGAGTGCTGGGAAGAACCAACAACACGCAACATGATGGCTAGCCACGAGGAAGTAGGTATTCTCCTCGTCGGCCCGTAAACCTAGAGTGAGTCAAGGATTCTTTCACTTAAGCCTCCTAACCATATCGAGGCCCTTCCTCCTCAACTCCTCCTCAAAGGACTTACTGCAGGTCACTAACTCAGCACCAGTCCTCAGCGCTAGCGCCACGTACGCGGCACGGTTAAATGGGATCTCAAGCCTTAGGGACGTGTCCATCGCCTCCCTAACCATGGTCTCTAAAGGCACGACCTCATCGGTCGAGTTCCTTATCAGCTTACCCACGTAGGTGGCGAGCAGTAACGCTCTATCGCTGTCTATCCTCCTCAGGACGACGGCGTTGAACCATATCGCGCTGCACACCTCCCTGAACGTTATGTCGAGCGTCAAAGTCCTAACGTTCTTCGACTTAATCGCTGACCTAAGGAAGTTCGTTGCTTGCCTGAAGGACCTCCCCCCAACAAGTATGGCGGCGTAGACCGTGGGGTCAAGCACGTATACCCGCATTAAGCCTCTCCCTTAGGGTGTCCTCAGGTACCTCAAGCACCTCATCCCCAGCCGGCTCCACGCCCCTCAGCAGGGACTCAACCTCCCTTATGGTTTCCTCGAACTCCATCTCCCTTATCCTGCGCTCTATGAACTCCTCGATCTCCTTCCTCCAGTCGATGTCGCTGTACCTCCTCATCTTCTCCCTTAAGTCCTTCCTTATCCGTATGCTGAGTACCTCGGACAACTCCCGTAACCACTTACTATACTCACTCCTCGTTTATAAGTATTGTATACGTTAAAAGTAAACGAAAGAGCCTCGAGAAACAAGTTATTCAGTACACAGAAAACGTTATTTCAGAGAATACGCCTAAACAGGAAATAATATTCACGAATACCCACATTTAAATGAATTATTACTGAAGAACCCTCACCGAACCAATATCCAGGTAATACCTTACCGCGAACCCCCGGCCTTGAGGTACTATTGAGGTATTACTGCCCTTAATTTGCTAGTCCTTAATTTCCGTGAGTCGTTGTTTTCTAGTTTAGCAACAAACTTAGTTTTTAGGTGTTAGGGGGTTGGAGGTTAGGTTATCAGGTCACGCTAAGGTTAAGGAGTACCTAGAAGGCCGGGATTTCGATGTGTTCGAGAACGCGAACAGGTACCCCGGCCCCACGGGCCTACTCACGTACGTGGCTGAGAAGTACTTGAAGGAGGAGGTGATGTATAGAGAGATACCGGTGGAGCTGGCTAGGCTTCATGAGGCCGGCCTGCTCTACATCCACAAGCTCCCGTATTCCCTCTTCATTCCCTACTGCTGCGGTCACTCAGTCGCGAGGCTCCTCGAGAAGGGCTTAGTCACCCCCACCATAAACGCTAGGCCGGCAAGGCACCTGGACACGTACGTCGACCACGTAGCTAATTACCTCATGGCGATGCAGCACTACTTCAGCGGCGCTCAAGCACTAGGTGCTGTTGAGCTCTACGCCGGCCCATTCATAAGGAAGGATAGGGCGGACTACGAGAGGGTTAAGCAGCAGGTTCAGAGGCTCATATACAACCTGAACTTCCCGTCTAGGGCGGGGATGCAGACACCATTCACGAACTTCACGGTGGTGCTTGATGCTTCGAAGGTTAAGTTAAGCAAGGACCCAGCATACATCGCCGGGAAGGAAGTGGGTAAGATCGGTGACTACCTTGATGAGGCTAGGCTATTCGTGAGGGCTATCTACGAAGTGCATAGTGAGGGCGACGCGATAGGCAGGCCCTTCACCTTCCCCATACCCACCATAATGACCACGAGCAAGCTCCTCTACGAAGACCCGGAGATCTTCGAAGCAGTCTTCAACGCCGCCGCCAAGATGGGTGCTGGGTACTGGCTCAACACCAGGATCGTTGACCCCGACGCCAGCTTTGCCATGTGTTGCAGAATAAACATTGATATGAATGAACTTTCATTTGCTGCTAGGAGGCCTTCGTCCTTCAGGTTAGGTGAGCTGAGGAAGGAGGTTGAGTTAGCTAGGGAGGAGTGGGTCAGGAACGTTGAGAGGCAGCGTATGGGTGGTTTGTGGGCGATACCGGACATAACGGGTAGCGTGGGTGTGGTGACGGTCAACATACCCAGGCTAGTAATCGAGTCCGGGTTTGATGACGAGGTGTTCTATGAGAGGCTGGACGAGTTACTCCTAAGCGTTAAGGTAGGCCTCCTGTGGATGAGGGAGCGGTACCACAGGATGAGCAGGAAGTTCCCGCACTTCTACTCCATGCCCCTAATGTACGTGCCCGAGGTCTTCTCGCTTAGGGACGGACCGTACTTCAACACGATAGGCGTGCTCGGCCTGCCTGAAGCCGCGGCCCTAATGGCTAGGGACCCGACCCTATGGTTCGAGGGGTCCAGGTCAGCCAGGCTCAAGGCAGCGTACTGGATGAGGGACGTGGTGCAACACATAGTCCAGATAGCTAGGAAGTGGAGCACGGAGGTGGGGACGGCGTTCAACGTCGAGGAAGTTCCCGGCGAGTCAGCCGCAGCTAAGCTAGCGGCGAAGGACGCGAGGATCTACCCTGAGCTAGTCGAGTACTTGCCGGAGGGTGAGGAGGGACCGGTGTACAGCACCTCAGTAGCCCCCTACTACGGCGAGTTAAGTCTCTGGGAGAGGGTTGAGGTGGAGGAGGTCGTGCAGAAGCACTTCACGGGAGGCGTGATGATGCACATATTCCTAGGCGAGGAGCCCGACCCCGAAGCCCTAGCCTCCCTAACTAAGAAACTCACCTACAACTCCGAACTCGTGTACTGGTCATACACGCCCGCCCTCACCGTGTGCCCGCACTGCGGGTGGCGCTCAGTAGGCATGATAACCACGTGCCCGCGATGCGGATCCGAAACCGAGGTCTGGTCAAGGATCATAGGGTACTACAGGCCCCTCAAGAACTGGAACCCCGCCAGGAGGAGGGAGTTCTGGACGAGGAAGCACTACAGGGTGTGAGGGCGGGTTGCGCGCTCCCCACTCCCCCAACCCCCTAACACC
>JALVVU010000047.1 GCA_027023255.1 Desulfurococcales archaeon | reverse complement strand
GCCGCTCAGCAAAGCGCTCCACTAGGATCGGCATGCGTTCCCTCACAGCCCTCTCGATGAACCCCCAAGTCAGTGGGGTGTCGAAGAACCCGTACTTGGCGTGGAGGTAGTATATCAGGTCGGTAAGTGGTGATGAGTGCCTGTACCGGCTCCCCCTCCTTCTCCCCCACACCTCAACCCTCTCTAAGAGGCCTACCTTGATGAGGGTGTCCACGTACTTCACTACGTGTGAGGAGCTCGGGGTGGGTGCCTGGCCCTTCGAGTGCGTGTAGGCGGCTATCTCCGTCAGCCTGTCCCTGCCTGACGCAACCGCCTCCAGTATGGTGCGGAAACGCCTGGTGAACGTGACGTCCTCCTCATCAAGCACCTCACCTAGGAGTGCTGGGGCGAGCTCCTTGCCGGTCAGGACCGCATCCCTCAATCCCTTACCTATCAGGGAGGGCTCCTGGTAGAGCGTTAGGAGCTCTATAAGCTCCTTACCCGCCTCAACACCCCAGTCATGGCGGAGGAGGTCGAGCGGGGACACGAGCCCGACCTTCATTACCGAAAATAACCCGAGGAGGGGGGCGTCGGGCCCCTCAATAAACCTTCTGAAGTAGTGGAGGGTTGAGGTGATTAACGTTAGGTCCTCCCCGCACTCACCCGCTTGGAGGGCGTCGAAGAGCCTGGGGTCAGCCCTGTGGAACTCGTCCACGACGATGCCGCCTGCACGGCAAATCCTTAGGAATGCGGGGAGCCCGAATTCCTCGCCAGTGAAGGGGTCGTAGAAAGTGCCGCCCCTCCTGACTATTAGGTACTGGCGGTCGTGCAGGACGTGCCTGACGTAGAACGTCTTACCTGTCTTCCTCCTGCCGTACAGTAGCTTACGCCCGCCGCCCTCGCGGAGGAAGGATTCAAGCGCCTCCCTCCTAACAAATAATACCATGAGTATCATACCTTCAGTATCATACCTCTAGTCAGCAACTAATAAGCGTAACCCAACACACGTTAACCCACCTTACTTTCGGTGAGGGGAAGGTGCGCGTGCGGGGCTTAGGGAGCTTACTGAGGAGCATGCCCTCACCCTTTCCTGCAGAACCTGCTTAAGTACTCCCTACTAACGCATATGCGGAAGTCCGTGGTTCTGTAGTACTTCCTCACCACTCCCCTCACCTCATCAACCTCAACCCTGTAGGTGAGTAGGCCGGCCCTAAGCAGGATGCGTATATGCGCTATGAGTAAGGGCTTCGATATGCCTAAGGCCTCCCTCAACTCCCTGCTACTCACCTCACGCGAGGAGCAGAGGGCGAGGATCTTAAGCCGCGTCGGGTTAGCGAGCGCCTTGAGGACCGAGGCAAGGTCTTCGAGGGACTCACCACCGTACTCTCCCGTCAAGGCTACGTCACCTCAGCAACGCCTGCTTGGTGAGGGGAACCTAAAGAAATAACTCCTGTCTGTTACTCTTAGGTAGCCCGTCACTCCCTTAACTCACGCCTTAACTCGCGTATCTCATCCCTTAAAGCCCTTATCTCCTGCAGTAACTCCTTGAACACCTCACCCTCGTAAGTGCTTGCCGGGGTGGGCTGAGGGCGTGTCTGCGTCGGTTGTTGAGCCCTTAACCACCTAAGCATGTATTCAGCGACGGCTACGGCGATGATTACGAGTATGAAGAGTATGGCTCCCCACACTATGAAGTCCATCCACCCTGCCAGTTCAGGGGGCGGTGGCGGCATCCCGTGACTCACCTCCTACCTCACACATATTTTTACCCGGGTAAATAATTGTTTACCCAATATATAAGCGTTCCCCAGACCATGTAGGCACGGGGACTCACTTAACGGGTAGCCTACCCTTAAACGCCTTGAACCCTGCCTCGACAACTATCCTGTAGGCCTCCTCCAACTCCTCCTCACCGGGCCAGCAGTGCCTCTCACACCACTCCCTATTCCTCGGGTCAGTTATTGGCGGGCCTAGGAGGGGATTCACCACCACGTACACCCTGTCACCGAAGCGCCTGAGGATGGGCTCGAGCTCCTTGAGGGCCTGAGGTAAGGTTCTTAACGTTAGGTTCCTAGCTATGGGTATTCTCAGCTCAAGCACCACCCCCTCGTTCTCGGCGAGGGCCTTGAGGGACGATTCATAGGACTTAACAATGCTCCTCAACGCCCCCTCATCGGTTATGCCGGTCATCTCCCTCAGCGGTGTCTTGAGGTCCGTGGCAACGTGATCCACTAACCCCTCACTCAGGAGCTCCTTAAGTGGCCCCGTGAGGGTTAAGTTGGTGTTTAGGCTGGTCTTAACACCCAACTCCCTAGCCGCCCTGAAAAGCTCCGCAACCGCCCCCACCTGCACTAGGGGCTCGCCGCCCGTGACGTGCACGTAGTCTATGAAGCGGGCTGCGTGGCTCAACGCCCCCTCGATCGAGCCCTCACCACCCCTAACCGGAACCCACCTACACGTCCCGGGCTCCACATCAGCCAACCTATGATTATGGCAGAAAGGACACCGGAGGTTGCAACCGCAGAACCACACCGTGAAGGTCACCGCTCCATGAACATCTATGAGTGAGGTCTCCTTCCACCCAGCTATTAACGCGTCAACCAAACTAACAACCACTAAAAGCTACGACCAAGGAAAATTTAAAGTCGACTAACAGGCTGAGCCATCCGCGAGGGTTGATGACTATATAATGCGTACAGAACCTGGGGGATCCCTGATATTAAGTGCCTCCTCACTTATCTTCGGTAAGTAGGCGATCTTAAGGTTTGACCGTTCTACACTAGGTGTCCTGATTAGTTATTCCTCACTACGAGTTCTCCGCTTAACGGGTGAGGAAAGCAACCATATGCTAAGCTAGGTTGGGTTTTCACGGGAGAGTTCTTCACGGGGGGATGGGGAATTGATTATTAGTTCCAAGACCTCTTTTTGGCTATTATACCACGTTAAGTTCTCAATATTAAAGAACCTGACGTCAGCGTTAATGTCGTATGGGATGCCTACTTTGTTTAGGGCTGAAACTATTGCTCTCGAGAAACTTAGCTCTACCTTTAAGGGGCAGAAGGGCTGACAGTCCCTCCCACACGCCCTTGGGTAGACGTTAGGTCTCCAAGCCCCGACCCACGTTGGGATCCCTGTCCTCGCTGACCAGTTAAGCGCCACCGCGACCGCCTCCCTTATGTAACTTCCGTTGTAGATGCATCCCTTCGGCCCGCCCGCATAGATATGCCATTCAGCAAGGATGTAGTCATCGTTCGTGACGTTGAGCTTATTGAGGTAGAACGGGCTTGAGCCTCCTGCAGGGGTTACGATGATTATTCTGTAGGGGTCAATCGCCCTTATCCCTGCTATGACCCGTGAGTAGATCTTATTGAGGATCATCGGGTAGTTCCTTATGCTCCCACTTGACTCTATTAGCAGGTCGTAGGAGAGGGTGTATGGGTAACTCTTAAAATACCGTGCAACTGTGAGCCACCACAGTATGAAGTGCCTCTGTGCTGCCTCGCTTGTAGGGTTCTCCCTAAGTTCCTTGGCCGTGTAGGTAATAACTGGTATCAGGCCGGCCTTCAGCGTGTCATTCACTACCTCACCAAGCTGAACTAAGACACTCTTGTTCTCAGTAACGTCCCCACTAACCCTTATCCTGATGTTCGAGAAGCCCTTTCTTTTGAAGTAGGCAGGTACGTTAACCCCCTTAGAGCGCCAGTAGAAGTAGTAATGATTCACCCAAGAGAACGTCATCCAGTCCACATTTATCCCAACCCCAAGGATCCTCTGGTATTGCCCGGCAGTTATAGGCCCTCCTCCACGAGGGGTAGGAGGCACGCTACCCATCTTCCTACCACCCAGATGAAACCCCCACACCCATAAAGACGTAAGAAACACCAAAACCAAAACCAACGCCACCACCTTCCTCAAACCCTACCACCG
>JALVVU010000046.1 GCA_027023255.1 Desulfurococcales archaeon | reverse complement strand
CAGTTGTTGGTAAGCCCATCTTCTTTATCAGTGACCTTATTTTCCTCCAATTCTTGCCGTGTAGGTACGCCATCATGATCGTGCCTAGCGCTACTTGCTCGCCGTGCAGTGCTGGGTACTTAGCGACAATGTCTAGGGCGTGGCTGAAGAGGTGTTCCGAACCGCTGGCTGGTCTAGTGGATCCGGCTATGCACATAGCGACTGATGCGCTAGTCAACCCCTCAAGCACGATCCTCACGGCTTCAGGCTTCATGAGGGATATGAGGTTAGCGGCGCTCAGGACGTGCTTCGCGGAAAGCAGTGAGAGTGAGGCGGCGTACTCGCCGTAGTACTCTCCCTTCAGCCTATGGGCTAGCCTCCAGTCAAGAACAGCGGTGAACTTCCCTACAAGGTCCCCGGCACCTGCCTTGAGGAGTCTGGGGGGTGCTTTCATTATGACTTTCACGTCAGCTATTATCGCTAGTGGCGGTGACGCCTTAACCGACGTTACCCTCCCTAAACCCCTAATGGATGCGAACGGCGATGCTATCCCGTCATGTGATGCGGCCGTCGGAACGCTAATGAAGGGCACCTTCGTCCTGGAGGAAACGAATTTTGCGGCATCTATCGCTTTCCCACCGCCTAAGCCTATTAGCACGGTGGGCCTGAATTCAGTAATGCGATCTAGGAGGGCTTCCACATCCCCTATGTTTGAGGTCTTGACGATCCCTACCTCATAGTTCAGGTCTTGTTCACTAATAATTCGCTCGATCCTAGTTCCTACAATGGATCTGACCCTAGGACCTGTTATTATGTATACTCTATCCCCAAGGCCTAGCTCCTTAATTACCGCGGGGATAGTATCAATGGTGTCATTACCTATCACGATTTTCTTCGGCAGGTCAATCACGTGCAGTGATGACTCTTGAATACTTTGCAGCCTGCAACACCTTCATACCAGTAACCTTTATTTTACTAATTAAGGTTTACACCGTAGCAGGTAAGTAACGAGTTAGTGGGTGTTTAACCGTGGCTAGAGTTATTCATGGAACAACTACGGTCGGGCTGAAAGTGAAGGATGGCGTAGTCCTGGCCGCCGACAAAAGGGCGAGCACAGGCTACTACATAGCCCACAAGAAAGTGAGGAAGATCGTCAAAATAGATGATCACGTAGTCATGACTACGGCGGGCCTAGTGGCGGATGCCCAGATGCTCGCATCTCAACTCCAGTACATTGCTAGGCAGCATAAGATGGAGACGGGTAAGCCTATAAGCATAAAGTCACTCGCATCATACCTTGGCCTCCTCCTGAACTCATACAAGTACTATCCGTTCGTAGTTCAGCTCCTCCTTGGCGGGTATGACGACGAGCCACACCTATACGCTATCGAGTGGTTCGGGGACTACGTCGAGGAGGACTACGCGGTAACAGGTTCAGGATCGCCTGTGGCCGTGGGTATTCTTGAGGCGGAGTACAGTAAAGATTTAAGCATTGATGACGCAATTAACTTAGCCGTTAAGGCCGTTAGGTCAGCTATACGGAGAGATGTGTTCACCGGTGAAGCAGTTGATGTAGCGGTAGTCACCAAGGACTACGTGAAGATATACTCTTTTCCGAGGTAAGGGCCGTCATGGGGCTTGTGGATAGGGTTCGTAAGAGGATAGTTGAGGAAATATTCAAAAGAATCCCACCCGAAGCACAGCTAACCAGGGTGGAGTTCGAAGGGCCAGTAATAGCTATCTACGTCAAGAATGTCAAGTTCATCATTGAGAATGAGGGAATCATAAAGACCCTTGCCAAGACCCTCAGAAAGAGGATAGTCATAAGGGTCGATGAAAGCGCTAGGCTACCCGAGAAGGAAGCCAAGAAAAGAATACTGCAGCTCCTCCCCGAAAGCGTTGGCGTCAAGCCAGAGAACATATCGTTTGACAAGGTATTAGGCGAGGTCATCATCAGGGCACGGAACTCCGAGATATTCTTCCACGACAGGAAGCTACTCTACAATATAATATTCGTGGAGACCGGGTGGAGACCATCCATAGTCCGCGAACCACCGCTCCGCTCGAAGATCCTCGAGGCGGCGCTCAACTACATGATAGCGCAATCAGACTACAGGAGAGATGTCCTGAGGGCGGTCGGCGAGAGGATACATAGAGAAACAATATTCAAGGATCAGTACCTAAGGATAACGGCGCTCGGCGGCTTCAGGGAGGTAGGGCGCTCAGCAATCTTAGTGGAGACTGCGGAGTCTAAAGTACTGCTGGACTTCGGCTTCAACCCGAGCGCACCTTCAGTGAAGCAAATGATGCCGAGACTCGACGCGCTAGGCATTAACCCAGAGGAAATAGATGCTGTCGTGCTAACGCACGCTCACCTAGATCACTGCGGCCTAATACCTTTCCTATTCAAGTACGGCTATCAGGGACCCGTATACGCAACGAAAGCGACTAGGGACCTCATGGTACTGCTTCAGTTGGACCTCCTAGACATTTCTAAGCGGGAGGGCAAGCCCCTTCCCTACGACATAAAGGATGTGCATAAGGCGTTACTACACACGATACCGCTGAAGTACGGTGAAGTAACGGATATCACGCCAGACATCAGGATAACGCTGTACAACGCTGGTCACATACTGGGCTCGGCAATGGTGCACATGCACGTTGGCTCAGGCCTACACAACATAGTCTACACAGGCGACTTCAAGTTCGGCCGGACAAGGTTGCTTAACAAAGCACATACGGAATTCCCTAGAGTAGACACGCTGATCATGGAGTCTACGTATGGCGGCGTGGTGCAGAAGCCCAGGAAGGAGGCTGAGGAGGAGTTCATAAACCTCATAAAGAAAACAATAGAGCGTAAAGGAAAGGTCCTAATACCCGCCCTAGCAGTGGGTAGGGCGCAGGAGGTAATGGTCATAATAGCGTTCGCCATGCAGTCCGGGGCTCTACCGGAAGTACCGGTCTACATAGAGGGCATGATTAATGAAGTAACAGCCATACACACAGCTTACCCAGAACTCCTCTCAAGGGAGGTCAGGGAGAAGATATACTCCGCAGAGAACCCATTCACCTACAGGACGTTCAAGGTGCTTGAGGGCAAGACTGCCAGGGCAGACATCGTTGAGTCGGAAGAACCATGCATAATAATTGCCACGTCAGGCATGCTGACAGGCGGGCCAGCGGTTGAGTACTTCAGGCTCATGGCGCCTGATCCGAAGAACACCTTAATCTTCGTGAACTACCAAGTGGAAGGCACTCTAGGCAGGAAAATAAAGGACAGGATGGAGTCAGACTCACCTATAAAGGAAGTTAACGTCGTAGTTGGAGATAAGATAGAGACCATAAGAATAAACATGGAGGTGCATTCAGTAGAGGGCTTCTCAGGACACTCAGACCATAGGCAGTTACTAGCGTACCTAGCCAACATAAACCCAAAGCCAAAGAGAATCATACTGAATCATGGTGAGCCGGAAGCGATACGCGCTCTAGCAAACTCGATAAGCAAGAAGATACAGAAGAAGACACTCCCACTACCGCAGGACATAGAACTATACGCGCCAAGGGTACTCGATTCACTCTCCCTAGTGATATAGGGTTCGGTTAGTGATTGAGTGATTCAGTAAAAAGCTAGCGTGTATAGGTAGAATATCGAGATCTACTTTGAGTTCATCACTATCGCGGTATCGTAAGTACTCATTGAGTTACCCCGCAATGAGTAAATTTACGTTAGCATCTATCAATTTCAGACCCGCTAGCAACATTTATCCCTTTGCTTCACTCAAAGGGGTCACCAATAAGTACTAGGAGTGTATTATCGGGCATACCTTTGTAGGCTCTCAGACACCTAACGCATTACGTTGCAGATAACTTAACGGAAAGGTTCAAGGGTGATGTGGTGGACCGGCCGGGATTTGAACCCGGGGCCTCTCGGATGCCAACC
>JALVVU010000045.1 GCA_027023255.1 Desulfurococcales archaeon | reverse complement strand
AGGGCGGAACCCAAGGAGGTGAAGGTAATCATGCCTAAGTTCTACGTGAAGAGCAAGTACAACATGGTGAGCACCCTAAAAACCCTAGGCATTAAGGACGTCTTCGGCAGCAACGCGGACTTCTCTAAAATGGCTCACGTAGGGAAAGGCGTGCTCAGAGTAAGTCAAGTAATCCACGCAGCAGCAATAAACGTCACCGAGAAAGGCACCGAAGCATCAGCAGCAACCGCCGTAACCATAGTCCTAACGGCGGTACCAAGCAACCCGCAGGAAATCATAAGGATAGACAGGCCCTTCCTATACTTCCTAATCGACACCTCAACAGGAACAATACTATTCGCAGGAGAAACCCACAACCCAACAACGTAAAACGTGTTTTTATTCCGGCACGTTCATTGATGAGGACCCTTACCGGCGGGGTCCCCAGTATCAAGACTACGCAGAGTGTTTTCGGGTCCCTGAATTCAGGGCTTTACTGTATCCAATAATTCCTTGCCCCGGATAATGCTTTCATCGCTCTTCACGGCTCTCCCTGATTACAGTAACGATTTCCTCAGGTGGAATCTTCCTTAGTATTTCTTGGGCCTTCTCCAACGCGGCCTTAATTCCCTCCTCTTCCCTCCCTACGAACCTCCTCAATTAAAGCCCTCCTAATTACCTCGCTAATAGGCACTCTATATTTCTTGAGCTTCTCGTAGAGCTCCTCCTAACCTTAGCTGATACCGTAACCCGCTCAAGTAAGACACCAAGCAATTGGAAGTCACTACAGACCTTGGAAACCCCGCAGTGAGTTGATGGCGCTTGCTAGTGCTGTCACTCTAGGTTAGCCCTTGCTTAAGTACGCTCCTTACTTCCTCTAGTCTCATGATCCTCACGCCATACTTTGGAGCAACGTTCAGTATGTCTTCATCCTCGCTTGCAATTGGAGCTTTCAATGATGTTGCTAGTGAAATGTAGGAGGCATCATAGAATGTGATGTTGTTTTCAATAGCTATCTTCATTATCTCCTCCACGTTGAGGTCCCCTACCCTGTATAGGATCGCGTGTTTTGCTAGCATTTTAGCTGCCGTGCATGCGGCCAGTGCTTCGTCTCTGCTCATCATGTTCAGCTTAGCATGTCCTTTCCAAAACGCGTTGCAGGCCTCGTACACTGTTAGGTCGAGCAACGCTATCTTAGTTTTCTTGAATGCTTTAACAAGCCCTCCCCCGAACGATAGCACGAGCGGAACATACACGCTGGCATCAATAACGTAAGTCATTCCCGCCCTACCTCTTCTTGCGTTCTTCATCAACGATCCTAGCTAGTCGATACGGATCCACGCGGTGCTCCAACCTTTCCCTCAGGGACTCAAGCAGTTTTTCGAGTTTTTTCTCCTCTAGCTTCTCGACCTCCTCTATCAGCTTCTTCCTAACAATGCTAGCAATATCCACTCCGTACTCCTCCAGTTTTTCTTTAACCCATCTTGGAACCCTAACGCTTATCACGACGCTCAACACTCGTCCTCCGTTTACAAGTTGTATACGTTCACCCTAAAAACACTACCTTTCAAAAACACTGTTATGACACAGGGAGTGAAGCATGGAAAAGTGCTGTATCAAACCTTCCTGAGCCTGCGTAAGCTTTGATGTTATGGTTAGCTCGCTTGGAAGCCCTACTAAGACTCGCACGGCATTATTCTCCGCTTCAGTAATTATAGGTGAATAGTGAGGGGAGAACGGTGTTTTGGGCTCCGATACGTGCTTAGGTCGCCTTAATCGTTGTTGAGGCTTCTGTTCCGTCATTCGCTATCAGCGTTATCTTGTAGGTGTACCCTAAGTGGAGGGTTAGGTCGCTTGGGTTTACCGTGACTTCACTCACGTTTCCCGGACTCACCTGTACTGGGTTTGAGTACGTTTGCATGTACACGTGCCCTGCGGGGTCTATCACGTATGCCCTCACGATGCTTACGGTCTTTGAGCCGTCGTTCCTGACCATTACCGTGCAGGAGTTTAGCGTTACGTTGCACCACCCTTTCTCGATGGTTAGTATGGTTGAGGGCCCTATCGTCCCGCTTAGCCTGCTCCCTACCCACCCAGTGGCGAAGGCGTAGATAATTATGCCTACGGAAACCGCTATCAGTATGAGCAGTACTACGGAGA
Organism: Desulfurococcales archaeon; assembly: GCA_027023255.1. Taxonomy (GTDB): domain Archaea; phylum Thermoproteota; class Thermoprotei_A; order Sulfolobales; family NBVN01; genus WAOL01. The sequence goes on along the minus strand of JALVVU010000045.1, from coordinate 1,799 downwards.
TTATCGAGGATATCCCTGACCCACTGGTTACCCTCACCATCACCCTCACCCCGTCAATGTTTTTGCTTTCATGTAATTTACGCTTGATGGGTGGTGGGCGGGCTTTAGGGTTAATACTCCTCACATGATAGTTAGTTTAGGTGTGGTGACTGAGGAGGGACGTGTTAAGTACTGTGGTAGCGATCCTCATTATTACCTTACTGGTGCTCGCCATGTGGGCTTCACGTCAGGGTAGTCCCGTAGGCAGTGATGGCGGCAGGAGTAATGGTGGCGGTGCTTCGGGAGTTACCGTGGCTGTGTTCTACTATGTGTGGTACTGTGACGGCTTAGGTAAGGGGCACTGGAATGACAGCGTCATTACGGCCGTCGTTGACAAGCCAGCAATAGGTTACTACTCAAGCGCTAACGAGTCGGTCATTGAGTGGCAGTTGAGGTTAATGAGGGACGCAGGCATTGACGTGGTCTTCATCTCGTGGTGGGGGCCGGGGACTTACGAGGACCGCGTCGCTAAGGAGGTCTTCAAGCTACTACCTAAGTACGGGCTTAAGGCAGCCATACTCGTGGAGCCCTTCAAGGGCAACGGGTTCATCGATGCGGTCATTAAGTATGGCCCCTCATTCTGGGATTCCGTCCTCCCCTACCTCGAGAAGGAATTCATTAGTAAGTACCCGGACACGTACTTCAAGCTTGGGGGAAACCCCTCATACTGACCTTCGCCCCGGTAGGCCTCCTGTACCTCCCGAGAACGAATGAGTACGTGTTTAGGGTGGTGGCAACACACGTCGACACGTTAAGGGCTTTAGGGCTCAGGGCTGACTGGGACCTATGGCCTGACTACCTAGCCCCATGGACCGCACCTAGGGAGGGGATCTCCCTGAAGGTCAGGGTCGACGGGTACGTGGCGGTCACGCCGCGCTTCGATAGAGCCTCATGCAGGTCGGGGATGAAGCGAGGGAAGCAGTGCGAGCTAGTTCTGGACCCTACCTACGCGTTAGGGGCTTACGTTAAGGAATGGTCATGGGTTCTGAAGCACTCGCGGGAAGTCAGCATAGTCGCGATATATAGTTGGAACGAGTACCACGAGAGAAGCGAGATCGAGCCCCACCACGACGCCACGAAACCCAAGAACCTGACGTACGACCCCTACGAAATAACGGCGGAGTTCATAGCTAGGCTTAAGGGTGGGGCTCCGTGAATTTCATGCGGTGAGTTACTTCCCACTCACGAATAACAATTATCATTCCCGCGTAAGTAACTCACTAATCTTAGTGAGGAGACTTGAGAGGGCGGAAAGATTTAAATAGGTGTCCCTCACCCTAAATGGTGTGGTGAGCGTGATGGAATTCCAATACAGGAACTGAGCGCGGGACTCTGTCTCAAAACCCGAGTTCTACGTAGCTTAAACCCCGAACCCCTCGGGGAGAACCCCCTCGAAACCCTGGTTCTGAGGGCCGCTAAAGCGCGTGAGAGGCTATTCAGGTTCGCAGCGGAGGTTATGCCGTGGCACGTGGAGTCATCGCTGTCAGCCATCAACATAATAGCGGCGCTGTATGGATTCTGGGTACCTGCCGGCGTCCGCGAGGGTATCGAGAGGTTAGTGGTGATCAGTAAGGGGCACTGCTCCCTAGCACTCTACTCATGGTTAGTTGAGGTAGGGGTGCTGAGCGACGCCGAGCTAAGGACTTTCGCCACCCCGTCCTCAAGGCTTCAAGCACACCCAGAGGCAGGACGGGTGCCGGGCGTGATCACGTCCACGGGCTCCTTAGGACAGGGCCTGTCAATAGCTAACGGCTTAGCGA
>JALVVU010000044.1 GCA_027023255.1 Desulfurococcales archaeon | reverse complement strand
TATAGTTCACCTCAGTGCCCCCTATCCCGTGTAGCCTAAAATATGTTGCATCCTTCTCAATCACTGGGGCCCATCTGAATGGGTCGACAACATGTACTAGCCAATCATATCTCAGGACAACGTCCTTAAGCTCCGCCTCATGCTCCCTCCAATCTCCCCTGACTTCGAGGCCAACCAAGTAATTCCTCGGCTTAATGGTTGAGAAGAACTCCGTCATATTCCTTAGGTTTTCCTCTGTGAATCTGAAGGAAGGAGGTAACTGAATGATTATGAACTCGGCATGAATGGTATTGGCTGCCTTATCTATCACTTCCCACGCCTCGAAGTTCTCCTTGGTTGGCCTAAGATACCCGTACTTGTCCCACTTATCTTTGGGTGGTACCACCTTAGCCCGTCTCCAAGTCCTCATATTGGGTGGGTGCGTTATGGCTTGCCACGCTTTCATAGTGAACTTGAAGTTGGCGGGTGCTTCATCTCGTAGTTTACTTAGTTTAGCCTCGTCGGGAGGATTGTAGAACGTGTCCTGAAGCTCCACGACATCAAATAACGTGTAGTACTTGCGGCGCCCAACAGCGAAACCACAGCACCCCACAAAAACGTTTTGTGGGGCCATTCACATCGCCTTCCTAATAACTGGTTTCAAACTAATTATCTTAAGACCCTTTTCACTGACCTTGTTCTTGAGAAGCTCCGCTGCCTTTAGGTCAAGAACTAATGTCGTTACTTGACACCTATACCTATCACTTTCCTCCCTGTAGCACCTTAAAAGCCGCACCTCCCCGCCACTTTCAACGATAGCAGCCGTCAGCTGCTGAACGTCCTCAGCCTTGTTCAGGAGCACCTCGAAGTCGACAGCAAGTTCTCCAGGCGTCGATGCTGGTCGCAGGATAATCACGCCCTCATCCCTGTTCACCTCAAGCTCCACGTACGATTCAGGCTCTATGCCGATAGCCTCCCTTAAGTAAAGGGGTATGGTTACCCTCCCCTTACTATCCACCTTAACAAGTGCCCTTAACGACATGTGCCAAGATTCCCCCAACGATTAGGGTGGAAAATAAAGTAAAGAAGGTTCCTCAAGCATGGTACAAAACAATTTTTACCCTTCAGACGGCAGTGATGTTCGATGATGAGCGGAACACGGCGTGATGGGTGATCGACCCCGCATTTCTGAAACTTAACTGTTCACGCTTGAAGCCTTAATGTCCCTAGCCACCCTCACTAAGTCATCGATGAAAGCATCAATCACTTCCTTTGTTATGTGAGGCATTATGGTGATCTTGATCCCGCCAAGGCTTGGGCATGAATACACGTACCACCCCATCTTACGTAGCCTCCAAAGGAGCTCTATACCAGGTAACTCATCATGCCGTATGCACATGAGGGGAAGTTCCGGCCTAGTAGGGTTAAAGCCTTCACTGAGGAGGCGCTCATACGCGTAGTCAGCTACCCTTATACACTCACTGTAGGTTTTCTCGAAGCCCTCACGCCCAAGGTACTTTATTGAGGCCCAAAGCGACGCAACTGACGCAGCTGTCCTAGTCCACAGCAAACTTAATTGCTTTTCAGACCCCATGTACTCGCTCTCGAAGACCACGTTATCATACAGATCCTCCCTTCCAAATAATAGCATGCCGGAGGGTATGGGAGTCAATCCAGCCTTATGTCCATCCAAACTCAGCGCGACAACACCATCAATACGGAAGTCAAAATCAGGTAATTTCCTTAAGCCTGTAATGAATGGGGCTATTAAGCCACCGAATGCGGCATCAACGAATATCGGAGCATCCGGTACTAAGTCATGAACAGCCCTCACATCGTCTATGACCCCCGTCTCAGTATTGCCTGCAGTGAGGAGGATTACTGAACCACCCTCCACTTCACGAGCGACCGCACGGACGCTCTCAGGCACAACCCTGAGTTCCTCATCCACGTCAGCAATGAATATGCACATCCGCAACACTCTGCATGCTTTGAAAACAGAGGCGTGTGCAGAGCGCGGCACAACCACGTTCTCGTAACCCGCCTCCCGCAACGCGTAGAGGGCCGTTAGGTTGGACTCGCTACCGCCATACGTCGATATGCCTCGAGCCTCAGGGTTACCGAGAAGATCTCCTAGCATAGCGACTGTTTCGTGAAGAAGGTCAGCCGACACCCTAAACCAGTGAAGGTCATTCAAATTCCTTCTGAGGAAAACCATGTGTGCCTTCAGCGACACGGGCAGGGGCGCGGACATCATCGGACCTAAAGAGCGGTGATCCCCTAGCTCGGGTTCACGCTCACTCAACTCATCTAGGAGCTCAAACACCTTCTCTCCCAACCCCTTTGCAGGGAATTTACGCGCCTCCATGCGCCTAGACAACAGTCCTCCCGCAGTATTAGGTTCGCGTGCGTTAAATGCTTAAATGACGCCAGTACTAGTAGGTTAGGTGGCGCTGAGTTGGTTAACGAGAATAGCGGTAAAGGAACGCAGGTTCCAAGTAATGTCAATGACATGGCTTCTTACATCGATTATTTAAAGAATATCGCAATGAAGTGGCTTGAGGTTTGGGAGAAGGAGAAAGTTTACGAAGCAGACCCAGACCCAAACAGGAGGAAGTACTTCATAACGGCTGCCTTCATGTACCCCAACGGACCAGCGCACATAGGTCATGCTAGGACCTACGTGATACCTGACGTCATCGCCAGGTTCAAGAGGGCTTTAGGATACGACGTGCTGTTCCCAATGGGCTTTCACTACACGGGCACGCCAATACTCTCAACAGCAAGCAAGGTAGCGTCAGGCGATGAGAACTTCATAAGGAGCATGGCTGCAGCCTTCGGAATACCTGAGGAGGAGTTCCGCAAGTTAACGGAGCCGCTGAAGCTAGCCAAGTACTTCCACAGCATATCGAAGGATGCCATGAGGTTCTACGGCCTGTCAATAGACTGGAGACGAGAATTCACTACAGTAGACCCTGAATTCAAGGCATTCATCCGGTGGCAGTTCAGTAAGCTAAAGGAGAAGGGATACCTAGTTAAGGGATCACACCCGGTTGGGTGGTGCCCTAGGGACGAGATGCCTGTTGGGATGCATGACACCAAGGACGACGTGGAACCGGAGATTGGGGAAGTCACCCTCATAAAGTTCGTGGATAATTCAGGGAAGTTCTACCCCACAGCCACGTTGAGGCCGGAAACCGTGCTTGGAGTAACGAACATCTGGGTCAACCCTAACGTAGAGTACTGCATCTGCGACGTTAACGTAGGTGGGAGGACTGAGAAGTGGTTCCTTGCATGTAAGGCGGCCTGGCGCCTGTCCTTCCAGCTAGACCTTAAGGTGGTTGAGAGAGTCCCCGGGAAAGAACTGGTAGGTAGGAAGGTCATTAACCCCTTAACAGGACGTGAGGCTGAGATACTGCCCGCAACGTTCGTGTCTGAGGGCTTCGGAACGGGCATAGTGATGAGTGTGCCGGCCCATGCACCCTACGACTACGCTGCCCTCAGGGACTACGTGATGAAGTTCCGAGAGGGAAGGTGGGGCGATCTGACACCCATTCCGCTAATAGTCGTTGAGGGCTACAGTGACGTTCCTGCGAAGGATGCGGTAGAGCGTAGGGGCGTAAAGTCTCAGGAGGATACAGAGAAGCTCGAGGACGCCACGAAGGAGATATACAGGGCAGAACACAGTAAGGGCACCATGAGGGAGGGCTTAGAAAAGCTAGTAGTTAAGGAAATAATTCCAGGCGCGAGGCAGTTCATCACTGAGTCAATTAACGGCGTACCAGTACAGGAGGCTAGGGAGAGGATAAAGGAGTACCTAACGAAGAATGATTATGCGTACATCGCGTACGAATTAATGAATGCCCCAGTATACTGCAGGTGCGGTGCTGAAATCGTTGTTAAGTTACTGAGAGATCAGTGGTTCCTAGACTACGGTAACCCCGAATGGAAGGAATTAGCAAGGAAGCTACTAGCTAGGATGAGGATAATACCTGAGGCAAGACGTAGTGAGTTCATAGCAACCATAGAATGGCTTAAGGCGAGGGCATGCGCTAGGAGCCGTGGGCTAGGCACGGAGTTACCGTGGGATAAAGGATGGATAATAGAGTCCTTAAGCGACTCAACGATCTACATGGCGTTCTACACAGTTATACATAAAATAAGGAAATATGAGATAAGCGACACTCAGCTAACACCGGAGTTCTGGGATTACGTAATGCTAGGTAAAGGAGACGCTAAGGAAGTGTCCATCAAGACAGGTATCAGTGAGGACGTGCTCAAGGAGTTAAGGGAAGAATTCAACTACTGGTACCCCCTAGACTCCCGGAACAGCGGTAAGGACTTAATACCTAGCCACCTAACGTTCTTCATATTCAACCACGCAGCCATATACCCACCGGAAAAGTGGCCTAAGCAGATAGTGGCCAACGGTTGGGTCCTCGTTAAAGGGGAGAAGATGTCGAAGTCAAAAGGTAACGTGATGATCCTACACGGTCTAGTGAACACGTTCTCGCCAGACATAGTTAGGTTAGCAATGACGTTAGGCGCTGAAGTTGAAGCAGACATGAACTTCACCATAGAGCTAGTGGATAACGTCGGCAGTAGGCTCAGGAAAGTGGAGACCATGATTAGGGACCTGTACGGCAAGTGCGATGCGGAGGGTGAGGGCATAGCTGAGGAGTGGATAATGTCCCGATTCGCGTTACATGTGAGGAGAGCGATCAGCGAGTTAGAGAACGTCCGCGTAAGGGCGGCTGGGATCAGAATATTCTACCTAATACCCCAAGACATTGAGGAGTACCTCAAGATGGTTAATAAGCCTTCAAGGATCCTCAAGAGAATTATTGAGGAATGGATAAAACTGATGTCGATCTATACACCCTTCATAGCTGAGGAACTATGGCACGCTATCGGCAAGGATACGCTAGTTGTAAGGGAGCGCTGGCTTTCGGAGGACGAGTTAAGGAAGATGACGCATGAGGATGCGCTACTGAAGGTCGAGTACGTTAGGAGGCTAATTCAGGACGTCAAGGAGGTACTGAAAGTCATCGGCAAGGGTGAGGGTATCGTGGTTTACGTAGTTCCTAAGGAATCATACACTCACCTCCTCAAAGTAGCTGAAATCATAAACGCAGGAGGCAAGATCGGGGACGTAATGCGGTACGTTGCTAAAGAAATGGGTGTGAAGGGGAAAGAAGTTCCAAGAGTAGGCAAGGCATTACTAGAGCTCGCAGTGTCGATGGATCCCGAGGTAATGAATATGCTCAAGAAGGCAGGCGGGATCGATGAAGCGGAAGCTATTAACGAGTTAAAGCATTACGTAGAGCGTGAGGTCGGAGTGAAGGTTGTTGGGATCTACCGAGCCGACGATCCCGAAGCCCCAGACATGGGCGGGAAGAAGAGGCAAGCCCTTCCGTGGAAACCCGGAATCTATGTAACCGGTGCTAAGTAACTACTCTTGGGCTATGATGTCTACGACGGGCGGACTGAACGTGATGAACCACTGTAGCGCTGAGCCCTCATTTTTGCTTCAGAAGTGAACGATCACGTATATACTTCGTAAGCTTGTACCATAGGAAGAGCCAGGCAGCATTAATTAACAGGTACGCAACGACACTGATGACTTGACGTAGGATGGGCGTGCCGGTATCAAGTATACGTAAACCCATAATCAGAAATGGTTGCACGGCAATCCAGACAATGCCGTAAAGCACCAACATCAAGGGTATCTCAATCGCCCGCAGTATTCGCGTGATGCTCACCATACTTAAGCCCTAAATAAGGTTATAGTAAACCTAATTTAAGTGGAGGACTCGATAGTAGAGCATCACGTGATGAGTACCTCCGGTACTGACCTACGTGGTTGATGAGAAGGCATTTGCCTGATAATTATCCTGACAATTAAAAGCAAACCAGGGTCGAGAACGAAGTCACCGCGTGGGTTTCTCATCATTATTCAGCGCTTATAGACCTAGATCATCCCTCATTAATGCGGTTCCTTACAAAGTAAAAATCATTCCCTCCACAGGATCCATATGAATGGTAATTGTGGCGGGCCCGCCGGGATTTGAACCCGGGACTTCCGCCGGGGCCGGTTTGGAGCCCTGCCGCACCCGTCTACGGGTTAAAAGCCCGCCGCTCTACCTGGCTGAGCTACGGGCCCACCAACATCTTTATTATATCGCAAACTTAAACTTATCGAGTGAGGCGTTGATTCACGCGTTAAAGCTTATAATTAGGATTCCAGATTTCCTAGTTAGCTGGGAGTAGCGGGTTGATAATTCATGTCCGGAAAGAAGAAAATCAGAATCATGGATCATGAGCTCGTCCCGAAGCATGAGGTAGTGCCGAAAGAGGAAGCTATTAAGATATTAAAGGAATTGGGTGTAACGCCTCAGCAGCTCCCCTTACTGAGGGCATCAGACCCCGTTGCTAGGGAAATTGGGGCTAAGCCAGGCGATGTTGTCAGGATAATTAGGAAATCGCCAACCGCGGGCAAGATAGTTATTTACAGGTTCGTGATTGCGGGGTGATGGGAGAGTGGCGCAGGAAGTAGCTAGAAAGAATGATGGTGGTGTGCTGACACCCGAGGATCGTTGGGTGCTAATGCAGGCTTTCCTGCAGGAGAAAGGGCTGGTCAGGCAGCACCTCGACTCCTTCAACGCCTTTGTAACCTCATGGATTAAACGCATAGTTAAGGAATTCGGTCGAATAGAGACTAATCAAGCGGGTGTGTACATAGAGATTCAAGACATAAAGATTGGTGAACCGCAGTTCCGTGAGGTCGAAGGGAACATTGAACGCCTAACACCCATGATTGCTAGGATAAGGAACCTAACGTATGCAGCCCCTATGTGGTTAACAGTGGTGCTCTACGAGAACGGAATCGAAGTAGCTAGGCAGGAAATACCGCTTGGTAACTTACCCGTCATGGTTAGGTCAGTCCTCGACCCAACATCGAGGATGAGTAAGGAGGAGCTAATACGTATAGGGGAGGACTGGAGAGATCCTGGAGGTTACTTCATAGTTAATGGTTCTGAGAAAGTGATAGTCACTCAGGAAGACCTAGCTCACAACAGAGTATTCGTGGATGTTTCTAAAGAGGGCTCGAACATCACGCACTCAGCTAAAGTAATCTCAGCATCGGCAGGATACAGAGTGCCGATAATCCTCGATAGGCATAAAGACGGTGTATTAATGATTAACTTCCCGCCAATACCCACTAAAGTGCCGTTCGTCGTCATGATGCGTGCGCTGGGGTTAGAGAAAGACAGGGACATTGCCTTAGCGGTCTCGACCGACCCTGAGATACAGAACGAGCTAATACCCTCACTATATCACGCTAGGGAGATAAGAACCCAGGAGGATGCGTTAGACTTCATCGGCTCCAGGGTGGCGTTAGGCCAAGCGAGGGAAGCAAGGATTGAGAGGGCATTACAGATACTGGACAATTACTTCCTACCACACCTAGGTACGACGCCTGAGGCTAGGTTAGCTAAGGCCCTCTACCTAGGGCAAATGGCATGTAAGCTCCTTGAACTCGCGCTAGGGCGTAGGGAACCTGATGATAAGGATCACTATGCCAACAGGAGGCTGAGGTTAGCAGGTGACCTAATGGCGCAGCTCTTCAGGGTCGCGCTCAAGCAGTTCATAAAGGACTTCAGATACCAAATCGAGAAGCACAGGCTCAAGGGAAGGAGACTCAACTTAAGAGCCCTAGCGAGACCCGACCTAGTTACAGACAGGATAAAGCACGCGCTAGCCACAGGCAACTGGGTAGGCGGAAGAACAGGTGTGAGCCAGATAATCGACAGAATGAACTGGGTCTCAATGCACAGCCACCTAAGGCGTACCGTAGCCCCACTAAGCAGGGGGCAACCCCACTTCGAGGCACGTGATCTCCACCCAACTCAGTGGGGCAGAATCTGTCCATTCGAGACCCCTGAAGGTCCTAACTGTGGCTTAGTCAAGAACTTAGCCCTCAGCGCGTACATCTCGGTAGGCACTGACGAAAGGGCAGTCTTCGCCGTCCTGAAGGAATTAGGCGTAGTCCCAGCGGTTGAGGTATATGAGCGACTAAGGAACGGCGACGTCAACCTCCTAACGAACCTATCACGCTACGCTAAGGTTTTCCTCAACGGGACACTAGTTGGGTACTATCTGAAGGAAGACGCGTCAGACCTTGTCAAGAAAGTGCGTGAGTTAAGGAGGTCAGGGAGGCTACATCACGAGGTCAACATATCGTACCTCAAGACCGAGTACCTGAATGAAGTTTACGTCAACTGCGATCCCGGCCGTGTTAGAAGGCCATTACTAATAGTGGAGAACGGTAAACCAAAGATAACCAAGGAAATCATAGAGAAGCTTAAGAGTGGTGAATTAAGGTTCTCCGACCTAGTAAGGCTAGGTATAGTGGAATACCTTGACGCAGAGGAAGAAGAGGACACGTACATAGCGATAGACCCAGAGGACCTAACACCAGAGCACACGCACCTAGAGATATGGCCGCCAGCCATAGTCGGGATAGCGGCCGCAACAATACCTTACGCTGAGCACAACCAGTCACCCAGAAACGCATACCAGTCAGCCATGGCTAAGCAGGCAGTAGGTCTCTACGCAGCCAACTTCCACCTAAGGTTCGACAGTCGTGGACACTTCCTACATTACCCGCAGAGACCACTAGTCCAGACGAGGTTCCTGGACGTCACCGGATACAATGACAGGCCCTCAGGGCAGAACTTCGTTGTTGCAGTACTTTCATTCACTGGCTACAACATGGAGGACGCCCTAATAATGAACAAGTCATCCGTCGAGCGTGGCTTAGCCCGCTCAACATTCTTCCGTGAGTACAGCACAGAGGAGTTAAGGTACGCTGGAGGACAGAGGGACAGAATAGAGATACCTGACCCCAGCGTCAGAGGATACAAAGGCAGGGACAACTACCTCCTCCTCGACAGTGACGGCATAATAAGCCCAGAGATTGAGGTGAACGCAGGTAACGTCCTAGTAGGTAAAACATCCCCACCCAGATTCCTCGAGGAATACAAGGAGTTCGGCTTAACCGGCGTCTCGAGAAGGGACACATCAGTAACGCTAAGACACGGTGACAAGGGTGTAGTGGACAGCGTCGTCATAACCGTCAGCGGCGAGGGTAATAGGTTAGTGAGAATAAAGGTGAGGGACTTAAGAATACCTGAGATAGGAGATAAGTTCGCATCAAGGCACGGACAGAAAGGTGTCATAGGCCTCCTAGTGCCTCAGTACGACATGCCCTACACACCGGACGGGATAACGCCCGACCTCATAATCAACCCGCACGCGCTACCCTCACGAATGACCGTAGGTCAGCTCATAGAAACCATAGCTGGTAAGGTCGCGGCCCTTGCTGGGAGGAGCGTTGATGGCACACCATTCTACGGTGAGAAAGTTGAGAAGCTACAGAGGGAGCTATTACTCCTCGGGTATCCAGCGGACGGTACTGAGCCCATGTACGATGGCAGGACAGGCGAACTCATAATGACCCCAGTCTTTATAGGTATAGTATACTACCAGAGACTGCACCACATGGTGACGGACAAGATACATGCTAGGGCAAGAGGCCCCGTACAGCTACTTACCAGGCAGCCGACCGAGGGCAGAGCAAGGGAAGGCGGCCTAAGGTTCGGTGAGATGGAGAGGGACTGCATCATTGGCCACGGAGCCCCAATACTCCTAAGAGAGAGGCTTCTCGAGAACTCCGACAGAACCGTGATATACGTGTGCGAGGAGTGCGGCATGATAGGGTGGTACGATAGGCGCCGCGGTAAGTTAGTGTGCCCAATACACGGCGATAAAGGTAAGCTACACCCCGTAACAGTTTCGTACGCCTTCAAGCTCCTCATACAGGAGATGATGAGCATGCTAATCTATCCCAAGCTAATACTCAAGGACAGATTCGGGGGTGAGTGATGGTGATGAAGGAAGAGAAGGTCATAGGAGCCATTAAGTTCGGGATACTATCCCCAGACCTCATAAGGAAAATGTCAGCAACAGCCATAGTTACTTCAGAGGTTTACGACGAGAACGGACTGCCCGTAGAAGGAGGCGTCATGGACCCGAGGCTAGGTGTCATAGAGCCAGGACAGAGGTGCGCCACCTGTGGCAACACCCTAGCAAGGTGTCCAGGTCATTTTGGCCACCTTGAGCTCGCGAGGCCGGTAATCCACATAGGGTTCGTTAAGCACATATATGACCTCTTGAGAGCCACGTGTAGGAAGTGTGGACACTTAAAGATACCGAAGGACGAGATAGACAAGTACTTGAACCTGTACGAAAGGCTAAAGGACAAGTGGCCGCAACTAGCACGTAGCCTCTCAGAGTTCGTTAAGCGCAAAGCGATAAAGAATATGGAGTGCCCTCACTGCCACGCCAAGCAATACAAGATCAGGTTGGAAAAGCCCACAACATTCATTGAGGAAGGACCACTAGGTAGGCTCTGGCCAAATAAGATCTTCAACTGGCTCGACCAGATCCCCAGCGACCACCTACGCCTCCTCGGGTATGACCCAAACTTCTCCCACCCGAAGTGGATGATCATCCGTGTTCTCCCTGTCCCACCAATCTGTGTGAGGCCCTCAATACTTCTCGAGACCGGCATCAGGTCCGAAGACGACCTCACCCACAAGCTAGTGGATATCGTCAGGACTAACGAGAAGCTAAGGGAAAGCATAGCGTCTGGCGCGCCTGAAGTCATAGTCGAGGACCTCTGGGAACTCCTCCAGTACCACATAACCACGTACATAGACAACGAAGTGCCCGGCGTGCCGCCAGCAAGAAGACGCTCAGGAATGCCGCTAAGAACCCTGGCGCAGAGGCTGAAGGGTAAGGAAGGCAGGTTCAGAGGGAACCTATCAGGCAAGAGAGTAGATTTCTCCGCCAGAACGGTGATTAGCCCAGACCCGTACATAAGCATAAATGAGGTAGGCGTCCCCATAGAGATCGCTAAGACTGTGACGGTCCCTGTCAGAGTGACGCCATGGAACATTGACGAGATAAGGAAGTATGTCCTCAACGGCCCCAACAAGTACCCCGGCGCAAACTACGTTATAGACCCCACAGGAAGGAGGATAGACTTAAGGTTCATCAGGGACCTGAAGGCGGTTGCCGAAAGCCTCAAGCCCGGCTACGTGGTTGAGAGGCACTTAATTGATGGCGACATAGTGCTGTTCAACAGGCAACCATCACTTCACAGGATGTCCATAATGGGCCACATAGTTAGGGTCCTGCCAGGCAGGACCTTCAGACTCCACCTAGCTGTGTGTCCGCCATACAACGCAGACTTCGACGGAGACGAGATGAACCTCCACGTACCTCAGAACATCGAGGCTAGGGCGGAAGCTAAGACGTTACTTCTGGTGCAGGAGCACATCCTGAGCCCCAGGTACGGAGGCCCAATAATAGGGGGTATCCAAGACTACATCAGCGGCGCTTACCTGCTCTCATCCAAGGTGACGTTGCTAACGCAGGATCAGGTCTCGGACCTGCTAGCAAGCATCAGCTACGACGGCGAGATCCCAGAACCTGCCGTACTCTCCCCGAAGCGGGTGTGGACCGGCAAGCAAATAATAAGCCTGCTCCTACCAGAGAACTTCAACTTCTCGAAGGAAGCCAAGATCTCGAGCGGTGCCCTCAAGTGCACGGATGAGGAGTGCTTCTGGGACTCATACTTAGTCGTCAAGAAGGGCAAGCTACTCCTAGGAGTACTCGACAAAGCAGCAATAGGTGCGCAACAACCCGAATCAATGCTCCACTTCCTCATCAGGGAATACGGGAACGCGTTCGGCAAGGAGTTCATGGACAGAGCGTTCAAGCTATTCCTAAGATTTATTGAGATGCGAGGATTCACGATGGCGCTCACCGACATAATGATACCCGAACAAGCTTACGAGGAAATCAAGGAAGTGGTTGAGGAAGCTAAGAAGGAGATCGATGAATTAATAAAGATGTATAGGGAAGGGAAGCTTGAATCAATGCCTGGAAGAACGCTTGAGGAAACACTGGAGATCAAGATTCTCGACGTCCTCTCGAAAGCAAGAGACAAAGCGGGTGAAAGGGCTGTTAAGTACCTGGATCCATTTAACAATGTCTTCATAATGGCTAAGACTGGTGCTAGGGGAAGCGCGTTAAACATAACGCAGATGACCGCCATGTTGGGCCAGCAGTCAGTACGTGGTCAGAGAATCTCCAGAGGCTACAGAGGAAGGACGTTACCACATTTCAAGCGCGGCGATATAGGTCCGGAGGCAAGAGGCTTCGTAGCGAGCTCATTCGTCAAAGGACTAAGTCCCATAGAAATGTTCTTCCACGCAGCCGGAGGTAGGGAAGGCCTGGTGGACACTGCCGTCAGAACATCACAGAGCGGCTACATGCAGCGCCGACTCATAAACTCACTCATAGACCTAGTCGTCGAGTACGACGGAACAGTAAGGAGCGCGTACGGTGAGCTGGTACAGTTCAAATACGGTGAGGACGGTGTAGACCCGAAGAACACATCCTTCGGTAAAGCAGTCAACGTAGAGAGGATCATTGAGAAGCACGTGGGGTGGAAGAAATGACAGGTAAGAAGACAAGCAAGAAGAAAAAGAAAACCGGGACTGAAGCAAAGAGAGCTAAGACGGAGGAGATCCTAGAGGAGATAACGCGGCCAGATAAACTAGTCGAGCATGTAATGAAGTTAACGAGGAGGAAAATACCAGAGGAACTCAGGGAGGAGATACGCAGGGCCCTCCTAAGGGAGGTCTTGGACTATGGTGTTGAAGATGAAGATGCGTTAAAGGAGAAGCTTAATGAGTTCATTGATAAAGCTAAGAAGATTATCGCGATTTCAGAGGTAGCTAGGGAAGTGCTCCCGGAGGGTATTTACCTTGAGCTAGTGACGTCTTTATTCAGAGTTAATGCGAGGGTAAAGTTAGACGATGATGAGTTAAGGACGATTCGTGACGACGTGATAAGGACGTACCTGAGAGCCATAGTTGATCCGGGAGAGCCTGTAGGGACTGTTGCTGCGCAATCAATAGGTGAGCCCGGCACGCAGATGACTCTGAGGACTTTCCACTACGCAGGTGTTAAGGAGTTAAACGTAACCCTAGGTCTCCCTAGACTAATAGAGTTAGTTGACGCAAGGAAAACACCCGAAACACCAATGATGGAGATACACCTAGATGAGGAACATAAGTACGATAGGGAGAAGGCAATAGAGGTTGCTAGAAGGATAGAGATGACCCGCATAGAGAATGTGGTGGATGTCGTCGACATATCCATCGCTACCAAACAACTAGTGATTAGGTTAGACCCCATCATGCTTCAGGACAAGGGTCTCACGAGGGACGACATAATACGGGTGCTTTCTAAGAGCAAGTCCTTAGCAGGTAAGGTGAACCCAGATCCGGACGATCCTTATACCATAATAATTGACATGCCTACGAAGGACCCCATAAAGGCGCAGAAATTCAGGGACAGAATACTTAGGATGAAACTTAAGGGAATAAAGGACATTAAGAAAGTCATACCGCAAAAACGGAAAGACCCAGAAACAGGGAAGGAATACTACGTCCTAATAACTGACGGAACCAACCTAGCGGCCGTAATGAAGGTGGAAGGTGTTGATCCAACCCGCACGAAGTCCAATAGTATTCACGAAATAGAAAATGTCCTTGGGATCGAGGCGGCTAGGGAGGCCCTTGTCAGGGAAATAAAGAATACATTGGATGAGCAAGGTCTCGACGTGGACATACGCCACATAATGTTGCTAGCAGACATGATGACTAGAACGGGGGTCGTTAGGCAAATAGGTAGGCATGGAGTCGCTGGTGAAAAGCCCAGTGTCCTAGCTAGGGCTGCCTTCGAGGTCACGGTGAAACACCTATTCGACGCCAGCGCGCGCGGCGAGTTAGACTTAATTCGCGGCGTGACCGAGAACGTGATTATAGGTCAGCTAGCTCCTGTCGGAACCGCAAAGGTACAGCTTAAAATGGACCCAACTAAAATAAAACCCTTGAGTAAGAGGTAGGGGGAGGTGAGGAAGAGTGCCTAGGACATCCTCGCTGGATAACGAACTGAGGCGTCTCCTAAAGACCGGGAAGGTCGTGATAGGTGTCAAGAGATCTTTAGACGCGATAAGGCTAGGTAAGGCTAAAGGAGTCGTTTTAGCAACGAAACTACCGAAGTACATTGAGGACGACGTCCTCTACTACGCCAAGCTCAGCGGCATTAAAGTCATTAGGTTCCCAGGAAGTAGTTATGAATTGGGGACGGCAGTAGGTAAGCCGTTCCCAATAACAACTATAGCGATAATAGACCCAGGCGACTCAAACCTGCTGGAAGAGGGTGAGTGAAGGCTTGCCAGTAAAGCTAACAGCAGAGGAACTAAGGTACATCGCATTGCTGAGTGACATCACGGGAGTATCCGCTAAGGACTGCATAATTGACGACGACACTGGGACCATAGTATTCGTTGTCCCACCAGGTCAGGCAGGCTTAGCTGTCGGTGCTAGGGGCAGGAACGTGAAGAGATTATCTAAAATCCTAGGGAGGAGAGTAGAGATAGTTGAGTGGGCCGACACACTGGAGGACTTCGTCAAGAATATATTTTTGCCAGCTAGGGTTCTCGGCATAAGACTGAACAAGATGCCCGACGGGAGAAAGGTACTGTATGTTAGGGTAGCGCCTGAGGACAGAGGAATAGCAATAGGTAGAGGAGGAAGGAATGTCGCCAAAGCGAAGTTAATTCTGAAGAGATACTACGACATAGACGTTGTTTCTGTCGCGTGAATGATGCAAGTAAACGCTTATAAGGAAATGAAAGGTAACCCCTACTAGGCATGGAGGTGTCGGTATGCCTGGCAAGAAATCACCCTACGGCCTCTACGCGGCGAGGAAGTTAAGGCAGAAGAGACTGAAGTTTAGGTGGAGCCAGAAGGAGTTCAGAATAAGGATGCTTAAGCTTAAGGAGAAGCACGACCCACTCGGCGGCGCCCCAATGGCTAGGGGAATAGTGCTCGAGAAAGTAGGTGTCGAGGCTAGACAGCCTAACTCAGCACTCAGGAAGTGTGTTAGGGTGCAATTAGTGAAGAACGGGAAAGTGGTCACGGCATTCGTCCCTTACGACGGTGGTGTGACGTTCATTGACGAGCACGACGAAGTAATAATAGCGGGCATAGGCGGTAGCCAGGGTAAGTCCCTCGGTGACCTACCCGGAGTCAGGTACAAGGTAATAATGGTTAACGGCGTCTCACTAGACGCCTTAATCAAAGGCAAGAAGCAGAAGCCAGTGCGCTAATACCTAAGCATAGCAACCCACACCCTTAGCTCCTCTCAAACGGTTTTCCTAGCTTTAGCTTAGGTCAAGGCTACTCTACAGAGATCCCTGCCGCAGCTGCACTAGAATTCGTCTTCGAATTCATCGTAGAATTCGTCTTCTTCAATACTCTCAAGTTCCTGCGAAATCCTAACGATTTCCTCCGTGACGTATATGGGTTTGTTGAAGAGCATTGCGAGGAATATTGCGTGGCTAGGAATTAACGTGTACTTAACCTTGATTCCGTCAGCGTTTAGGTAAAGGCTGGCACTGTATGTTGCGTTCTTCTCATTATACCCGTCTATCACTACCATCTCTATGGATTCTCCGAGGTCACGGAGTTTTGGCGCCATCATTATCAGTAACTCGTAAATGCTGTCTCTAAAGTCTTGGGCGGCCTCAATTACCTCCTCCATCGCTTTGAGCCTAGCTATGGCTCTAGCCACTTCCAGCGGTACGTAGTATAGGACAACACTGCCTCCGCGTTCCAGGTAGCACGTGAGTGCCCCGCTCATGAAGTCGTCTGCCTCAGTAACGAAGGGTTCCACGTCCGTTACCCTTACGAGGTTACCTCCTGCTTCATCAGCCCACATGACATCGCACACTCCGATTAGAATCCAATAGCCTCTCTGTGCTTCGTGTCACACTTAAAATCTTTTAAAGCTCTGCAGAGGAATTGCCTAGGGTTGAGTGGTAACCATGAGTGCGGGTGAGTACACGACAAGAACTATTGAGATAAAGCTCTTCGGTAAGTGGAATTTCGAGGGTGTGGTGGTTAGGGATCCGAGCCTCAAGAA
>JALVVU010000043.1 GCA_027023255.1 Desulfurococcales archaeon | reverse complement strand
GTGACCATGGCGTCCTTCATGGCGGTGATCAGGATCGGGAACCCATACAACGACACGGACATCCTACCAAGCACCGTAGCGGTTCACATACCTCAAGACGCTTACTATGAGGAGAGTAACGCGAGTACCGTAACCTTCACAGCCACCATAAGCATCAAGGAGAAAGGCGGCCAGATCCCCACCGGAGGTAGCCCACCAAACGATTCAGTGGAGGTCATTAAGAGCGGTGATGGATTCGCCTACGGATTCACTAACGACTTAATCCTAGATCACGGGATAGTTCATTTCTCGTTAAGGGACGTTAGCTCCGTAATCCCTAGGAACAGTGACGCCTACCTCACGATCTCAGGCACAGTACCCTTACCGGAGTTATGGAGTAAGAACGTGAAGGCGTGGTTCCACGGGGACTCATGGGCCTACGTAATCATAAGCATCGACGGGAAAGCGCTAGGAAATAGCCTGGAAGCCAAGGGTACGTCAGACTACGTCCTAATACTTAAGGTCCGCCTAACACACGAAGGAAACGAGTACTGGTACGGGTCAATACCTAAGCCAATCCTATATAACCCGACCGACATACTCGTGATTATCCCGAGAGGGTAACCACGCAACACTAAGTAACTCGGGGAGGGTGCGTAGCCAGTTGACGCAGGAGGAGAGGAGGCAGAGCTTGGAAGGGACGGCCCTCAAAGTGTACGCCTACCTACTACGTAACGGGCCGGCAGGTCCGCGAGAAGTTGCTAGGGCACTGAACCTAAGTAGCCCTAGCCTAGCCTACTACCACTTAAGGCGCTTGGAGGAATCAGGGCTAGTGAGTAAGTTGCCGGATGGGAGGTACAGGGTCGCCGGGCCAGCCAGCATCGAGGGCTACGTAGTCATCGGTAAGTGGTTGATGCCCAGGTTACTCGCGTACTCAGCATTCTTCGCGGGCTTCCTAGCTATAGAGGTACTCACGGCGGTGCTGAGGCTCAAGAGCAGTGAGGGAATCGGCACCGACTTAATCACGTTAATCCTAGTTACAGGGCTGGCGACGGCGCTGTTCGCCCTCGAGGGAATACTGATGCGCGGGAAGAAGGCATGAGCGTAGGTACGCGGTAATTCACTTAAGGAGCTTAACCATGTAGGGACTGCCGGGAGGTCTGAAGTACCCGAGTCTCCTGTAGTATTCCCTAACACCTACTCCCGAGAGTATCAGGATCTTCCTAGCACCGTACTCCTCCCTAGCTACTCTCTCGGCCTCCGCCAAGAGCTTCTTCCCCCACCCCCTGTGCTGCCATTCGTAAGGCTTCTCGGGGGCAGTACCTAAGGGAACCATAGGCCCGTAGACATGTAGCTCCCTCACGATCGCTGTCCGACCGCCCCTAACCTCGGGTCTGTGGGCGTGCTCGCTGGGCATGCGTAGGCGTAGGAGGGCCACGAGGACATCGTTAACCTCATCCTCAACGGCTAAGAACTCCTCGACTCCTTCGCTCGCCTCGTATGTGAGCCTCGTTATCCTCAAGTTCCTTGGGTCCGGGTACACACCGTGCTTGAAGGCCCTCCTCCCTGCTTCCCGCCACCTGATCTCCCTTATCCTCACGCCCTTAGCTAGGCATGCTGCCTCGACGAGTTCCCTTAAGTTGCTCTTCCTAGGTCCGGCCTCGATTATGGGTGCGGGCACGTCCCTCTGCACCCTTAAGACCCTCACGTACTTCGGTATGTGCCTGTACGCCTCGCTAATGATCTCGACAGCTTCCTCATCGCTTAACGCCCTGTACTCGCCCCTAACCCACCACTCATAGAGCTTCGTCCCCTTAATGACTAGGGTCGGGTATATCTTCAGGTAGTCCGGCCTGAACTCGGGGTTCTCGAATAACTCCTTAATCATCTCCACGTCCCTGTCGGCGTCACTGCCCGGCAACCCTAACATGATGTGGTAGGCGACCTTGAACCCCGCGTCCTTCAGCACGCGTGTCGCCCTAACAGTTTCCTTAACCCCGTGCCCTCTCTCCACACGCTTAAGCACGTCATCGTAAACGCTCTGCACACCTAACTCAACCTTAGTGGCGCCCAACCAAAGCATGATGTCGGCCTGCGGCTCCATCCCCCAGTCCGGCCTGGTCTCGATGGTCATCCCCACGCACCTGACCCTAGCGACCTCATTACGTGCTTGAGCATCCTCCACACTAACGCGTCCATTAGGTCGGGGCGCGTCAGGGTACCTATTCATGGCCTCAAGCGCTTGGGCAACGAACCACTCCTGATAGTCCAGAGGCATGGCCGGGAAGGTCCCACCCATGATTATCAAGTCAACCTTACTCGGGAAGTAACCCAGCCACTCATACTGCCTCAACCTAACGCGGACCTGCTCATAAGGGTCGAAACCCACCTGCTCGGCACGCATTAACGCTGGCTCCCGCCCAACGTAGGACTGAGGCGTACCCACGTCCGGGCCGCCCGGGCAGTAAGCACACCTACCGTGCGGGCACGGGTAAGGCCTACTCATTATGGCTACTGGAGCGACACCAGACAATATCCTAGTGGGTCTCCTGAAGCGCCTACCGACACCCACCTCAACACTCACCGCAACCATCCTAACCACGGCTCCCAAGCACTAAGGAAGCATCAAACCTATTTTGAATTAACCCGCGGTTTAACCCCCACCACGTAGTAGTTCTTCCGAGGCAACGACTTCCTCCCCGGCGCGACGTACGTGCCGACCTCAACTACCTTAAACCCGACCCCACGCACGTCAGCAACCAACTCACTCAGCGAGTACAGGTGGTACTCCCTACACACCGCCCCGCCCCTAGAGCACCTGACAACGTCCCAAGGGGACTCCGAACGCCTGAGAACGTAGCGCGCGACGCCCCTAAGAAGCAGCGGCAAGAGCCTCGCCTGCCACCTAGCCCAAACAACGACAAGCATGGCGCCGCCCGCCCTAAGCACTCTGAAGGACTCCCTCAGCGCGCTTAACCTATCTCCCCTCCTCGTTAGGTGATGGAGCGACGCAACCATTATCACCACGTCCACACAACCCTCCCTCAACGGCGCGCACGCCATATCCCCGCAAACACCTAGGGCAACGCCTTCCTTAACACCCTCAACCGCCCTACGAACCATGGCGGGGGAGATGTCCAGTAGGAGGGCGGCGCGCACGACACCCTCCCTAATCAGTGCCGCCGCGTTCTGCCCGGGTCCGCAACCCATGTCCGCAACAATACGCTGGCCTCCCTCAAAGCAACAGTACTTCCTAACCCTCATCACGACGTCCCAGACCCTCCTCCTGTACCCGGCGGCGACGACCTCATACTCTAGGCTAGTCAAGCCCCACACCAGCCCTGCCTTAGCTCCTCACTAAGTAATCCTTACCTCAGGTAAGGTAAAGCTATTTATTCACATCACCCTTAGTGTGTGGGGTTCGTGGAGTGGCGTTGTTCAAGTACCCGAAGAGGACGCATCACTGCGGCCTTCTAAGGAAGGAGCACGTCGGTTGCGAGGTGATCCTTAACGGGTGGGTGAGTAGGGTTAGGAAGTTCGGTAGGCTTGTCTTCATGCTAGTCAGGGATGAGACCGGCGTGGTGCAGGTCGTCGTGCCCGCTAAGTCGCCGGCATTCAGCGTGGCTAAGGAGGTCGGGCCCGAGTACGTCGTCGCTGTTAAGGGCGTGGTTAGGGCTAGGCCGGAGAACCAGGTCAACCCGGAAATGCCTACTGGTGAGGTTGAGGTGGCCGCTGAGGAGGTCGTGATCATTAATGAGAGCAGGCCCCTACCAATACCGATCCATGACGAGTCCCTAATGGCTACCACGTCAGAGCAGGTCAGGCTCAGGTGGAGGTACTTAGACCTACGTAGGGAGGTCATGGCTAGGAACTTAAGGTTCAGGCACGCCGTCGTCAAGGCGTTAAGGGAGTTCTTCGACTCGAAGGGATTCGTGGAGGTCGAAACCCCCTACCTAGCGAGGAGCAC
>JALVVU010000042.1:3030-3966 GCA_027023255.1 Desulfurococcales archaeon | reverse complement strand
GAGAGGAGTACGGCATAAAGCCCATGAACTGCCCCGGCCACATACTTGTGTATAAATCAGCGCCACGGTCATACAGGGACTTACCCGTGAGGCTCTCAGAGTTCGGCACGGTGTACAGGTGGGAGAAACGCGGTGAACTCTACGGGTTGCTCAGAGTTAGGGGCTTCACGCAGGACGACGGCCACGTATTCCTGAGGGAGGATCAAGTCAAGGACGAGATAAAGGCGATCCTCAAGGAAATACTCCACGTACTGGAGACCTTCGGCTTTAAGGGCGAGGACGTGCGCATGAACCTCTCAACCATGCCTGAGGAGCACATAGGGACCGAGGAAATGTGGGAGAAGGCAACCAACGCGCTAAAGGCAGCTATGGATGAGCTAGGGTTACCTTACGAGATCAAGGAGGGTGAAGGCGCGTTCTACGGCCCTAAGATAGACGTGCACTTCCGGGACAGCCTAGGCAGGTGGTGGCAGTGCAGCACCATCCAAGTGGACTTCGCCCTGCCCGAGAGGTTCGGGCTAGAGTACGTGGACAAGGACGGAAGCAAGAAAAGGCCAGTCATGATCCACAGGGCGATACTGGGCAGCGTCGAGCGCTTCATGGCTATAATAATAGAGGAATTCGCTGGCCGCCTACCAACATGGTTAAGCCCTGTGCAGGTTAGGGTGATCCCCGTTAAGAGCGTTGCTAAGGAGTACGCGATTAAGGTTGCTGAAAAGCTCAGGGAGGCTGAGATTAGGGCCGAGGCGGACCTAAGTGAGGAGACGCCATCGAAGAAAATTAGGAGGGCATACGATGATGCGGTGTCGTACCTGGTGCTGGTGGGGCCTAGGGAAGCCAGTAGCGGTACCGTGACGGTAAGAGCGAGAGGGAACAAACAAGTCAGTAACGTGCCGCTCGAGGAGTTCGTGAGGCTACTGAGGAAGGAGATAGGAG
>JALVVU010000042.1:0-3020 GCA_027023255.1 Desulfurococcales archaeon | reverse complement strand
CTTATTAATTCCTCGCAGATAACAGTACTGAGGGTAACAATCATTGATAATTAAGGGCACCATAACCGTCTCCCTAATCCTTGCCATGCTACTCACAGCCTTACTCACACACGTCCCTATAGGCGCTCAAGCAAGCGCAAATAACGCAATAGTGGATACGGCCTCGAAGCTGATGGAATCAGCTTTCCCAGAAGTATGGGACATAATAAGCTCGACACAGCCAAACGTCACTAAGGCACAGGCCTCAGAACACGGCGAGGCACTCTCAGGCTTCCCAATATACGTTGTTAAGTGGTCCCGCAGCGGGGTGAGCGCTAAGGTACTAGTTGCGGAGGTAGGGAGATCCCCAACACCTGTGGGGATTGAGGTAACGATTAACGGGCAGGCATCCAACGAGACCATGAAGCTCGTCTACGGATTAGGCAGTAGGGTAGTGTCCGAGGTAAGGACACTCTACGAGGAGCTAGCTAAGGAAGCATTGAGCGATAAGGGCGTGGATGTAGTGGGGTTCCAAATAATAATTAACGGGACGCCCGTCGCCTTCATTGACCCCACTAAACCATCGATAATACCGGCTGAATTATCCTGGAGGATATACTACGTTAAGCCAATCCTAGCATTCAGCATAACCAATGACTACCCACTAGTCAAGACAGCGGTGAATAGGGCCAGCAGTAAAGCACTGAGGTTCGCCATAGGGCTCGATAAGGTTAAGGACATACTAAGCAGACATGGCGTGTTAAGAAATGTCAGCAGTATTAACAAGTACTTAATAATAGTGAACGGCACTGCCCGACCCGCCTACGTAATCGCGCTAGGCCCGTGGAACACCGCCATAGTGTACGCAGATAACGGCAAGTACCTACCATCAAACACACGCACGCAGGGATCAACCACCGCAAACCCCAGCACGAGTGGTAAGTCATGGAACTTCCCAATACCCCCACAGTACTTCCCATACTTCCTCTCCGGACTTGCCATGACGGTAACAGCTATAGTTGGTATTATAGTAATACGTGTAGCAACTCGTAAGAAGTAAGTACAAACACTTCACTGCCCTAGAACGCGTAGGCGGGACGCGCTCCAAAATGTTGTAATTTGCGTGAGTCCCCATAATCTGCCGTAGGTCTGACTGCAGGGTACTGGAGGCAGTACCGCATTTACAGTTAAGCATTAAGACCTTAATCGAGAATAAAGCGTTCTCTTACTAGTACCAGGCAAACACATATTTATTAACATATCTCCAAATTGAGACTAGGTGCCCAGCCTGAGAAGGCTGATTACTTACGCCCTCATTGCCTTAATCCTAGCAACCTCCCTCTCCATGGCGGTAGCGTTCACGACCCTTCCCCTGGTAGCTTACTCATACTCCCCCTCCTACGGAGTCCGCGTCGACTTCATCAGCCCACCACTAATGAGCATCGGGCCCATCCTGCCCTCCATAGAAGTAACGGATTCCTCGGGCAGACCACTTAAGGCTGTCGTGAACATTTACGGAATTGAACCCGGTGCTAGACTCACGTACATAGGTGGGTCTGGAGGTACCGGGGTTCTAAGGCTGAATCCATCAGAATTCGGTAAGCTCAAGGACGTTATGAACGAGTGGCGCTCCAGAGGACTCTTCAGGGGATATAGGGATGGGTTCATATTCTTCATCGACGCAGTAGATGATAAGGGAAGGCTCTACACGGCAATCAAGGTGATACCAATAAACGTTGACAAGGTTCTCCAAGGGCTCATACCTGACGTCAAGATAACACTTAACCTACAAGCGATGAAACCCATTAAGAACATGAAACTGGAGAAGATTACTAAGATTACCACAATTAAACAGTCAAGCAAGGCAGGCGCTGAGTCAGCACCAGGCGAGATACTCACCAACTGCGTGAACATATATGGGGAAGAGGGCGTAGGGCTAACCTACTGCACAACATGGAAGGTCGAGAATCTCTACAGGCATGGAGGGAGTGCATTCATACCACTAATAACTGTGAGAAGCGATTCCCCAACCGCATGGAGGGTATTCGAGATCATGGCCCTTTACTTAGTGACAAACATAAATAGCAGTATGTGGATTGGCATAACCGCCGTGGGTACGGTATCCATAAACAACGGGGTAACTTACGAAAGCCCTGAAGTTTTCGGATACTCATTTCAGATAGACCCCAATGTAGCAGGCTTCGTGACCTTCAATGAGGAAGACTTCTCCAACACTAGGTGGGTCTTCCAACCAGTAAAGTTTAGTGACGACGTAATAGTTTCGATAGGCACATACGGAAGCCTAGGGATAGGTAAGTTCCGCAAATATGAAAAGTGGTGTGGGTCAGGCTCCTGTGACATCACGTCATGGCAACCAACCAATGAGGTTGCCTACATAAGCTTTTCAAATGTTAACATGAGCTACGACCCGTCAGCGAATAGGTATGTAGCTCCATCAGCCTACATGGTTGATGATGAACCTGGCGACGGTAATGGTTTCCTTGATAGGTACCTTAGTGAGATCTCCGATGATTTAGAGTACTGGAAAAGCTTCTATGGGATCGGCGAGGTGAAAGTACATAATCTCTGGGTACGCGTAAGCAACGATATATACTTCTCACTGGGGTTCGACGTGAAGTCTATTCTCGAAGCCTTAGGCGTTAACGTGCCTAGTTACGTGCCGAACATTGGGCTTCTCAGCTTCGCGTCGAAGGTGATTTACATAAACTTCATAAAAATAGAATCCTACTACACAAACGATACGCTCTCGCTAACATTCTATGAAGGGAAAGCATTATACGGATTTCAGGGGAGCACTTACCGAGTCCCAGTAATATATGCCGAGGTTCAGGACGTGCCCTCTTGAGCCTAAGAAGTGAAGAGAGATAGAACACACTACAAAGCGGTAGCTACGTTTTGAGAGAAGTCATTAGGATCTGCTTACCCGCAATCCATAACGGCAACTAGTTAGGGCGGGAAACGAATACGTATGCTTTTTATCTTAAACGGTCTGAAGGTTAGGTCGACCTTGCCCTCCTTAA
>JALVVU010000041.1 GCA_027023255.1 Desulfurococcales archaeon | reverse complement strand
GTGTTAGCGAACATAATTGATGAGGGCGAGCGGTTCAGGATCGCTCAACACATAGTAACCGATGACGTAGATGAGCTGGAGAAGTTCTTCCTCAAAGCAATAGAAGACGGCGCGGAGGGCGTAATGGTTAAGGCAATACACAGCAATGCCATTTACCAGGCAGGGTCGCGTGGATGGCTATGGATAAAGTATAAGCGTGACTACAAGAGCGAGATGACAGATACCGTCGACCTAGTTGTGGTCGGCGCCTTCGCTGGGAAAGGGAAGCGCGCAGGTAAGTACGGCACATTACTGCTGGCCGCGTATGATCCTGACCGCGACAAGTTCGTGACTGTATGCAAGGTCGGCACGGGCTTCACTGACGCTGACTTAGAGGAAATGACTAACATGTTCAAGGACTACATAATACCCCATAAGCACCCGCGGGTCGAGTCAATAATGAAGCCTGATGTGTGGCTCGTACCTAACTTCGTGGCTGAAATCATAGGCGCTGAGCTGACATTATCGCCAATACACACGTGCTGCCGCGATGCTGTAAGGAAGGGAGTAGGTATCTCAATACGTTTCCCCAGATTCATAAGATGGAGAACGGATAAGGGACCTGAGGAAGCGACCACTACTAAGGAGATTCTCGAAATGTACAAGCGCCAGTTAAAGAAGCTTGAGGAGAAGACCTGAACAGAAGAGATTTAATGGATGTAGTAATGCTCAAGTTTTTCCCTTTACCTTGTATAGTATATTAGTGCCTCAGCCCCGATCATCTGTCCAGGCAAGTTCCTCCTGAACACTGCTATGACGACGTTGTTCTTCCCGCGTGCATGCACCCTAATTATCTTGCCAATATACTTGTTACCATACTTATCCTTAACTAGGACCTTGGCGCCCACTAGGTTGTCCACACGCTTCTTTATGCTCTCAATAACCTTGATGAGTACCTGCCTAGGGTACTGTGTGTTGCTACCTCTACGGTAACCTAATACAATGCCTACCCCTAGTTCCAGTACCTTCGTTTCCTCCTGACTCATCGCCTATACCCCACAACTAATTTGGAGCGCCTTTATAAGCTTCTGTCGCTACAAATATTTACTTTTAAATCATGTACTCAATACGATGTTGCGGCATGCGGTTCATATGTGACTCAATGCTGGGCGACGTAGCTAGGTGGCTTAGACTACTTGGGTACGATACCCTTTATTCCCGTAACTACGAGGACTGGGAAATCCTGCGTATCGCTCAGAAGGACGGTCGGATAATACTGACGAGGGACGTGGGTCTCTTCAGGAGAGCACGCAGGAAGAAGCTTGACGCGATACTTGTGGAGCACGCCCCCATAGAGGACATACTTGCCGAGATAGCGTTCCGGTCAGGCATTGACCTAGAATTCAGCGCCTCCAGAACAAGGTGCCCTCACTGCAACGTTAAGCTCGTAAGTATCAGTAAAGCTGAAGCACTCTCCCTAGTGAAGCCGGAAGTAGCCGTAAAGTATGATAAGTTCTGGCTATGTCCCAGATGTAGGCGGGTTTACTGGCAGGGGAACCACTGGAAAACAATAAGCGCTGTCTTAGAGAAAGCAAACAGGAAACTCCTGGAGCTGAGGGTGAGGAAAGGTGGAAGTGGTCGTAAACCCGGAGGAGCTTAGTCTAGAGGAAGGCGCGTTCCTCGTAAGGCTTGCTAGGGACGCTGTGTCGAGCTACCTTAAGAGCTGGAAAGTACCCTCAAGGCCTCCTGAAACACCGGAAGCCCTCCTAAGGAAGGGAGCTGCATTCGTAACTCTCCTAAAGATAACGCCGACGGGCGAGAGGGAGTTACGTGGATGCATAGGTTACGTGAAGGCCGCAGAACCGTTGGTTGATAGCGTGATTCACGCCGCGATCGCGGCGGCAACCGAGGATCCACGCTTTCCCCCTGTAAGGCCTTATGAGCTTCAGCACATAGTCTTCGAGGTCTCCGTCCTCTCAAACCCAGAGGTCGTGACACTTCAAGGCAAGGACAGGGTTAAGGGCTTTGTTATAGGCAGGGACGGGTTAATAATAAGGAAAGGCTTCTACAGTGGTCTCCTCCTACCAGAGGTTCCCGTGGAGTACTGCTGGGACGAGGAGACCTTCCTCTCCGAGACATGCATTAAGGCTGGATTACCGCCTGACTGTTGGTTGGATGCCGAGTCCGAGCTACTTAGGTTCAGCGCCGTAACCTTCAGGGAAGAACAACCAGGTGGAACGGTAGTTAAGCGTGACCTTAGGAAGGAGTACGAGACTACGTGCGCACATCTTTTCAAGGAGTAACTAACCCGTATCCTCGTTTAGTGAATTACATACATTCAATACCCGTCACTGCTTATAAGAAATTACGGAGAGGAAACCCTCCTAAGGGGCAGGATTGGTTAAGGTTAAGCTAATAAGCTGGTCTGGAGGGAAGGTGAAGGACCCTAGGCGATTAATTGTTCTGGCAGCCAAGGTCTCAAGCGGGAAGCTTAGTGAGAAAGATCCCGACTACTACCTTGAGAAGTACCCTGAGAGTAAGGTGAAGGACTGGATCCTACAATCCGTTAAGTTCCCGTCAGTTCAGGAACACATAGTGTTCACTTTCCTCATAGAGGACATATCTAGGGTGACATCGCATCAGTTAGTGAGGCATAGAATAGCGTCATATACCCAGGAATCCCAGAGATACGCCAAGGTAAGTGACGGACCTATCATACCTAGTTCCATAGAGTCGTCCCCGCTCTCCAAGAGGGTGAGGAATTTCATTAGTGAGGCATACGCCCTCTACGATGAACTTATCTCTTCAGGCATCCCGTACGAAGACGCAAGATACATTCTACCTCAAGCCGTCAAGACCAGGATACTCATGACGCTTAACCTTAGGGAACTCCTACATATAGCTTGCCTAAGGCTTGGGAGTGAAGCTCAGTGGGAAATAAGGGAACTAGTGAAGAGAATGATTGAGGAGGCCTCTAAAGTAATACCGGAAATGCCTGAACTCGTGAGGAAGGTCTGCGGGGAGACCCTACAATGATACTGTCGGACTTCGACTTACTTGCCTATATTAAGAGCAAAAGATTAGTGATAGAACCCTTTGACAACGCTATAGTGAGGGAGAATGGCGTTGACCTTAGGATTGGGAACCAAATAGCACGCCTAGTCCCTACGGACGAAGTGCTTGACACAGCTAATCCTGACGCAGACCTTTCGAAGTTCTACAAAATTGAGTCAGGCGAATCCTTCATCATCCATCCCCACGAGAAGGTGTTACTCACTACGCTTGAGTACGTTGAGTTACCGGCAGACATCATGGCCTTCGTAGAACTCCGAAGTTCATTCGCCAGACTAGGCCTAATGATGCCGCCAACAATAATCGACGCCGGGTTCAAAGGAAACATAACCTTAGAGATTCAAGGATCTTCATTCCCTGTTAAGGTCTATGCCGGTCAGAGATTTGCTCACGTAATATTCGCTAAGACACTGAACCCCGTTGAGAAGCCTTACAGGGGACGCTACCAGGGACAACGTGGAGTTACGTTACCGAAACTCCTCGGGCTAGCGAATGATTAAGGCGTCAGGGGGCTCCTAAGTCTTCATTAATCCGTGACCGCCACACACATCATCCGCCACGTCATAAATCTAACTGCAGAGTTCTTGAATGTTAATCTGCGGTATGGCTCCGTAGCTATACGATCTTCTTTGCCTTCTTCTCCCTCAGTTCCTCCAGCTCTTCCGCGAACTCCTTAACGACATTGTTGAAGGCCTTAGTGAGTATGCCCTCATCAATCTCCTCGAGAACCCTCCGCAGGAACTTGAGGGCGCAGCGCTTACTGTGGAACGCGTATTCCTTCCCACCAATAACCAGGGTAACTCCCTGCCCTCGAGGAAACTTACGTCCGCACACGATGCACTCCAGCTTCTCAGTCATTAACGGCACCACATCCTTATTTGCTCCAACAACATTTTATCTCTTCAGAGCGGGGGG
>JALVVU010000040.1 GCA_027023255.1 Desulfurococcales archaeon | reverse complement strand
TAACTACACCCTCGAATATCGCCCACCCGCCAAGCACGTCCGCAACCGCCTGCACGGGGTCCTTCCCTTCCTCCCTAGCCTTAAGCACGGCCTCACCTACGCGCATACAGAGGCTTATCGTGCCCCTAACCGCCGCCTTCCCAGCCTGCTCAGGAGTCATGGGGGCGTCGACGACGGCAGAGAACCTCCCGCCAAGCACCGAGAGGTACCTAGCTATGGCCTCGTAGTCATCTATGTCGGCGTACTCCTTAACTATGACGACGTCGCCAGTCTCAGTAACCATGGCTGAGGGGGTCATGGGTATGCCGTACACGTGTGTCGTGCACTGATGAAGCTCCGGCCCTGCCCTACCCATTAAGTCACCATCGATCGCGGGTACGCCGAGCTTGGCCGCGATGTTGAGGGCGGCGGGCGTGTTGGCACCGCCTAACTCCGTAGCCACTACCGCCCCGACCTTCTTGCCTAGGAACGCCTCAAGCTCCTCAACAGCCCTCCTGATCGGGTCCTTAATCTTGACGGGTTTCCTTGTTTTAAGGCCCGGCGCGACTGACCCGACGAAGTACGGCTGAACCACGATCACGTCCTTAGGCAGTTCCTCCGGGTTAACTATCTTGACGCTTAAGCCGCTCTCGAGCACTTCACGCATGAGGTTAAGCCCTTCCTCAGGGTCGCCGCCCCCTCCCGTACCAAGGATTGTTGCGCCGAGAATTAGCTTACGTGCCTCATCCATGGACTTGATCTCCCACATCGGGTTAAAACCCCCCGAATACTTTTCCCGTAACTAGGAAATAACTTTTTACTCTTTAAGTAGTATTATTAAACGTTAGTGATGGAATATGAAAATTCTCGTAATAAATCCCGTAGGTACTCCCATATGGGATGAACTGACTTTAAAGCACCTTAAGCAGGTAGCGAACCCAGGCACGGAAGTAGTTGTTAGGTCACTCCCACAAGGCCCGGAAACCATAGAGTCAGAGTTCGACAAGGCCCTAGCCGAGAAGCACGTGGTGGAGGTTGTTGCCCGCGAACTCCTCAATAGTAGGGAAAAGTATGACGCAGTAATGATTAACTGCTTCGACGACCCCGGGGTTAAGGCGTTACGTGAAGTTGTGCGTGACGCCATAGTCCTAGGCATTGGGGAGACCTCGATAACCGCAGCACTAATGCTGGGCTTCAGCATAGCGATAATCTCAACCGGTAGGGAATCAAAGGCGATCTACAGGCGCAGAGCCGCCGAGCTAGGGCTACTCGACAGGATCGTGTACACCGGCGGCATCAACCTACCCGTGCTGAAACTCAGGGAAGACGAGACAGCCACACTGAAGGCACTGGAAGAAGAAGGTAAGCGTGCGATCGAGGAGTACGGCGCTGAGGTAATAGTGCTCGGGTGCGGCGGCATGATAGGGATGGCTCAAGAACTCTCGAGGAGGTTAAGGGTTCCTGTAGTTGACCCAACCATAACGACCTTCAAGGTGACTGAGGCACTCGTGGCCTCGGGGCTAAAGCATAGCTACGCATATGCACCGCCCCATACTCTTAAGCGTTTTCAGTCCCTCGTTAAATAACTAAAAAGTAGTGACATGAGTAGGTAACAGAAATGTTTACGAATACTCTTTTTCGTAAAATGCTTCGCAGAATAGTTGATGGGCGAGTAACTTCGCTTTGTTTAAAAATTTTATCTAGTATTGAACATAATTAAACAATTTAAACTAAAATTACAGAGATGGTCGAAGATAAATCGACTTACTCTGAAAATTATTTAGAAAGGATTTGTATCTCCTAATTAATGAACGCCGTATTCTAGGCTATTTATCCAAAAAATTTAATTATCCGGCCTCGGTATTGGAAAATCGGTAGGTGCATACGAAGTGTTCATACTTGTACATAGGAAAGGGATATCAAAAGCCGTGGCTGCCGTGATAGCTATAGTGATTATAATAGGTATTATCGCGGCCGCCGCGTACTACATGACGCAGAAACCCACACCAACATCAACCACGACTCTATCACCTACGACCTCAGCGTCCTCCACCACATCATCAACGTCCTCAACTACGTCAGCATCCCCCACAGTATCCTCCACCTCAACGACTAAGCCCTCTGAGAAGACCGTGGTAGTATATGCGTCACTCTCGGAGATGACTACCGCAGACCCCAGCACGGAGTTCTCGAACTCCATCCTATGGATGTGCTTAGTATACGAACCACTCCTATGGTATGACCCCATACACGATAAGATAATACCTGCGTTAGCCACAAGTTATGAGGTAAGTAAGAACGGGACTGTCTGGACCTTCCACTTAAGGCATGACGCTAAGTTCCACGACGGCACGCCCGTCACTGCGCAGGCAGTTAAGTTTGCTATTGAGAGAACAATTAAGTTAGGGCAGGGTGCCGCATTCATCTGGGACCCCGTGAAGGAGATTAAGACGCCTGACAAATACACTGTGGTCTTCATACTTAAGTACCCTGCACCCTTAGACAAGATAGCCGCGTCATCCTATGGGGCATGGATCTTCAGCCCGAAGGTGGTTGAGTTAGCTGGCGCTAAGAACGCCACTGACAAGAAAGTTGCTGACTGGTTCAACGCTGGCCACGACGACGGGTCAGGGCCCTACAAGCTCGTGAAGTGGGATCCACAGAACGAGATCGTCCTCGAGAAGTTCAAGGACTGGTGGGGCTGGAAGCTCCCCAACTACCCGATGAAGTCGGACAGTGCACCCGATGTATTCATAATTAAGATAGTTAAGGATGCTGTCACGCAGGAGAGGATGGTTCAGTCGGGAGACATAGACATAGCAGAGTATGTGCCTCTAGAGGACGTGCAGACCCTGAAGAAGAATCCGAACTTACAGGTAGTGACGTCACCGTCATTCCAGAACCTGTTAATGCTCATCAACACTAGGAAGCCACCGCTGGACAACGTGCTCGTGAGGAGGGCAATAGCGCACGCCATACCATATAAGGACATAGTGACCGTGGCCAGGAGCGGTTTCGCTAAGGTCGCGAGCGGACCCATACCCCACGGTATGTGGGGACACTTCGACAACCTGACCTACACCTACAACCTAACGCTAGCTAAGGAGCTACTGGCTAAGGCAGGGTACCCGAACGGCCTGCCGAGACCGCTCCTCCTCACCTACACCGCAGGCGACATCTATGAGCAGAGGACTGCTGAGCTAATTAAAGCATCCTTGGCGAAGATAGGGATAACCGTTAACATCAGGCCAATGAGCTGGCAGGAGCAGTGGTCCCTCGCTCAGAGCGGGTGGAATAACTCGAAGGCGGCTCAGGATCTCTTCATATTCTACTGGTGGCCAACTTACATAACACCCTTCGACTTCCTCTATAACATGTTCGACAATGAAAGCAAGTCCTTTGACCTCTGCTACTACGCTAACCCGAAGTTCAACAAGCTCATCGAGGAAGCCCACTACTATGAAGGCATAGACAAGGCCAAGGCCCTACACCTCTACTATGAGGCCCAGAAGATACTCTACGAAGACGTACCTGCAATACCGCTCTGGGACATGGTTGACATTAGGGTAGCGAGGGCGAATATAGGTAACCTGCAGGCAGCAATCAACCCAGCATACCCGACCGTGATATTCGCGCAGGTACTGCACGTTAAGGCCGGCGGGTAACCCTAGGTAAGGGCGGAGTAATTGATTTTTCCCTTAATCCCCTCACCCCCACATCAGTGCGTGAGGAGACCGTGGTGTGAGTCATGCCCGTGAGTAAGGAGTACATCGTGAAGAGGATCGCGCTCCTCATCCTCGTTGTTTTCGGCGTCCTTATTATAACCTTCGTGATAACTAGGTTAATACCTGCACACCCAGAGCTCCTATGGGCCGGACCCCACGCAACCATGGAGCAGATAGAGAAGGCTAGGAAGGAGCTACACCTAAACGACCCAATATACGTTCAGCTATACTATTACTTACTTAACTTCATTCGTGGTGACTGGGGTGTTTCATGGAGGA
>JALVVU010000039.1 GCA_027023255.1 Desulfurococcales archaeon | reverse complement strand
TGGTTGTGGCAGCCTTAGTTGGTGAGGAAGGCGATAGTAGAGGTGCTAAGCACTTAATTCGGGAGGGCTTCCGCGCCAACCACTTAGTGATACTCGAACCCACAGGGGGAGCGGGGGTTGCCATCGAGTATAGGGGGAGCGCGTCCTTGATCGTCAAGTGTGTCGCTAACGGCGGTCACTCCTCGAACCCCTCAGCCAGTGAGTCGGCATGTGGTAAACTCATCAAGGCGTGGTTAGCCCTTAAGGAAGCGTTCCCCGGCGCAGGCGCTGGTGGCTTCAGCGCCGCGTTAACCATGCTTAGGTGTGGTGAGGGAGGAACCGTGTTACCCACTAACGGCGTCATGGAGGTGAACGTGAGGACCCCCTACGGGGTTAGTGAGGGTGGCCTCCTTGAGAAGCTTAGGAACGTGCTTAACGGTGCCTTAGACGGGTGTGAGTGGGTGTTAAGGTCCTTCGTTGAGGCAGTGCGCGCTCCCATTAATTCCCTGACTGTGAGGGCGCTATACAGGGCGTTGATTGCTGAGGGCATTCGTCCTAGGCTTACACGTAAGTTAGGGACTAGCGATATGAACTTGCTCTTAGGTAAGGTGTGTGGTGAGGCCGCCGCCTACGGCCCCGGCGATCCGGCGCTCGCCCACAGCAATGAGGAGTACGTGTCCCTAAGTGAGTTAACGCTTGCGGCGAGGGTGTATGCTGGCACGGTCCTCGAGTTAAGGAGCCTCACGGCGAGGAGAGGGCGTTGAGGCTTGCTTGGTGGCGCGCCTCAGCGTAGACGGTAATGCATTGTGAGGAGGATTACGCCGAGTGCGGTAAAGAGGGTTAGGCTAGCTAAGTAAGGCAGTGTTGCTGAGATCGTCGCTAGCGCTCCGGCAATGACGGGCGTCACCACGTTAATCACTCTTCTGTAGCTTGAGAGGGCGGCGAACACCTCCGTTGCCTTGGCTTTAGGGACCTTCCTGAAGATCCATGCCCTGTAGAATGGGAAGGCGAGGGTTTCCCCAAACCTGCATATGAAGTACGCCGCTATAACGATGAGGAGTGGCGGGGAGGCGAGCATTATGGCTGCCCAGGCAGCGACTAAGGCGTACCCCACGCTCATAGCCTTGAAGGCTGATTCCTTCCCTATCCTCTCGCTGACGTAAGTGGCGGTTATGGCGCCAAGCGATATGCTTGCCTCCACCAGCATCGCCTCGAAGAGGGTGAAGCCCAGCACATTGACGACGTAGTTCAGCATCACTATGTCGGGGGCGAGGCCCCACGCTAGGGTGAGTAGCGCCTCAATCAGTAGGATCACGCGGAACTCCGCGTCAACCCTGAACTTAGGGGCTCCGGACTCAACCCTCTCCTCGACATCCATCCTCGGAAGCGCTTTCAGCAGGTACGCTATAGTTGCTAAGGATGAGGCGCTGAAGGCCGCGAACCCGACCCTGTACCAGTCAGGCGTGGTCAGCACGTGCCCGAATAAGTACCCTAAGGCTAGGAACCCAATCAACTGGGATACTTCAGGGAGCCTCATGTGCCACGCGAACACCTCCTCAAGCCTCTCCTTAGGGTAGAGGATCCTCTCGGCGGCTTGGTAGAGGCTGTAGAACATCCCCGAAAGCTTCTCAATCAACATCCCGACGAACAGCATCACGGGGGCTAGGGCCCCGTAGGCGAGGGCGTAGAAGGCGCAGGACACACCATCTAAAGCGTCTATGAGTACTAACCCATGCCTTACCGGGATCCTCTTGAATGCTCTTCCAACTAAGTACGTGGTCGGTATAGATACTAGGTTAACGACTGTGAAGAACGCGCCGACCTCAAGCACGTCGTACCCAGTCATGAACATGTAAAGCGGTAGCATATACCAAGTAATCAGTAGCGGCGAAATGATCGTGTGGTACAGTATGTAGCGCCGAGCACCGACAGGTATTTCACTCCACCGCATCCCGACCCACACCACCCTAGGCACTCTATGCCCTCACCACCTCCCAGCAGGAAACCCTGGCTGGCACACGCTAACCGTGCTAGGTTCCCTTCTGCTTGAAGAGACCTATAAGCGTTACTTCCAGGAAGGTCTGCACCGCCTAGCTCCTCACCCCTTACCTGCCGATAATCGGGAATGGGATGCGGCAATCGTACTGAGGTATGTTTGCCTAAGAAATTAGATTAGGGAGCTAGGGTTACGCGCCCACCTAAGAGCGCCGCAGTATGCGGAGGCACCTCTTAAGACCCTCCCTGTCGTGAGGCACCGACACAACTACTCCGTCAACGAGGCCTTCGAGACCCTCAACAACATCCCTTAGCTCGCCCTCAGTTATGAAGGGTTGCTTCACGTACGAAATGACGTCCCTGTTGTCCTTAGTAGCCACGATTACGTAAGGGTACACCTCCTTCCCCAATGACCTGACATGCCTCAGCGACTCCCCCTGCTCCTCAGGGTTCCTTGGATCTAGGCGCGTGGCGAGGAAGAAGCTGAAGGGTCCTTCAGCCCTCTTGACTATCTTGTCGGGCGGGTACCTGAGGCTGAGTATGGCGCCTAACCTTAGGTCTCTCAAGCCCTTCGTCCCCTTAACTATGAGGGCCGCCTCCTCACTGCTACCCACCCAGGTGGGTGCGCGTCCCTCGCCCATCAGTATGACGAGGCCGTACGCGCCGAAGGCCTTGGCGGCGTAAGCGAGGGAGAGTAGCGAGACCTTATTGAGGTCAACCAACCTGACATGAGGTATTACCTCACACCCGTACCTAGCCTTAAGGTAGGCCGCGGTAGCCACCGAGTTAGGGTGCGGTATCCCGAGAGGTGACTCCGGTATGTCGACCGCGTCAGCTAACTCGGCAACCTCCGGGAGATAACCCTGCAACCCATGCACTCTCCCAGGGGTTACCTCAGCAATTATTTTCAATACCACCCTCACTCACCTCGAACCCCGTTCGTCGGAATCCCTTAACACCGTACTTACTTTAGAGTGTTTCCTTGGGAGAGCTAAAAAGCGTTCTGAGGAGGTGTAGAGGGAAACACTAATCTACGCTGACGCATAATTATTTCTTTGGTGTCGTAGCGTGTCACTGAAACTTGGGGACGTGGCTGAGGCTGCGGCCACGGTGCTGTGGGACGAGCCCTTACTGAAGGTCTTAGAAGTAATGGTTGGTAAGGGTGGTGAAGGGCCTTACAGGGTGGTGGTGTTAGCCCGCCACGGCGTGGTTAGGGGAGTTATTACTGGGAGGGTCGTGCTTGAGGTGCTTGCTGGCTGGCGCGCCTCAGCCTTAAGGCTTAAGGTAGGTTTGAGGGGGTTGCTTGAGGAGCCCGTGCATGTCTTCGCTGACGAGGTCTACAACGCGTTACCTCATTGGCTCGGCTTAACGTCAGCGATAAGGTACATGCTTGAGAACAGGTTAGGTTACGTGTTAGTTGTTGGCGAGCACGCTAGGCTCGCAGGTATTGTGGAGGAGAAAACAATCTTACCGCACCTCGCCGGGAGGGAATACAGGGTTAGGGTGAGGGAGGTTATGGAGCGTGACCTAAGCACCATCACCCCCGAGGAGTCCTTGAGGGCGGCGCTGACTAAGATGGTAACGCACATGAGGAGGCGCTTACCTGTAGTGAGTGACGGGGAAGTTAAGGGAATAGTGACCGCCACCGACGTGCTGTCAGCGATACTCAGCAACTTAGGGAACCTTAAGGAGGCCCTAAACCTAGGAGTTCACGAGGTTATGGAGAGGGACGTCACGCACGTGGGCCCGGACGACGACCTAGGAGTAGCCATCAGGAAACTCGTGGAGGAGGATGTGAGTAGCGTGCTCGTCCTAAGCGATGGTCGCGTGGAGGGCATAGTCACTAGATTAGACGCTCTCCTAGCCGCCGCTAAGGTGCTTGGCGCGGATGGGGTGGCGTCCCTCATCGAGGTCTCCACCACCGAGCGTAAAGGGGTTAAGGCAAGCGCCGTGATCAGGTAAAATGCTTAAAAACAATAAGGTACACTAAACTACTTCGGAGCTAAGAGTATGGTTGAGG
>JALVVU010000038.1 GCA_027023255.1 Desulfurococcales archaeon | reverse complement strand
ACGTAGTAGAGTACGTTGCCCGAAGGAACCTCAGGAAAGTCATAGTCCTTGACCCTAAGGGCGAGAAGGAATTGACGCCGGAGGACCTCCGGGACTGCGATGCCGTCGTAATAGGCGGGATCATGGGGGACTACCCGCCGAAGGGAAGGACCTGGGAACTCATAACTAAGCGACTTCCGAATGCAATCCCGAGGAACCTGGGTAGGGAGCAATTAACGATAGCTGGCGCCACATACGTGCTCAAACAGATAATGATGGGGCGCACGCTGAGGGACCTAGAGTTCGTTGATGGTCTAAGAATATCTCTGAGCTTAGGTGTCGCCGAGCTCGAGATAGAGTTACCGTACAGGTTCCCGTGTGAGGGCGGTAAGATCGTGCTACCGGAAAACTACGTCGAGATCGTCGCAAGGAGGAGCGTGTTTTACGAGAGCGAGGAGGTTTGCGAGGAGGGGCGGAGCCCCTGAGGTGTTCCTTACCTCCAAGACACGACCTTATACGCGGCCGAGCGAAGCCTATACCTTATCGCGACCCACAAACCCCCGCCTGGGAAGTCCTCAGCAATAATGCACGTTTTAGCTAAGGCCTCAGCAACGCGTAGCGCTTTGTAGAGCTTCCTAGCCACATCTAGGGCATTGCTCCGCGAACCAATATCAATGACTTTAAGGCCGGACGTAATGTACGCTGCTGCACTCTCCGAGCTTGCCAGTATGACGCCGCCCTCACCGCAGAGTTCCAACGCTACTTGCAACACTCTCTCCGCATACTCCCTTAGGGTAACACTTTCCGCGAGGTTTGGAGGCGCCTCCACAACGATTAACTGTTTTGAGGGAGAGTACCTAGCCCTCTTAGATGATCCGGTGCCTGGCTTAAGTGCGACTGACTTACCTAGTACACCTTCTATTTCCTCCTTGGGGATTGCTCCTGGCCTGAGTATTGTGGGTGGATCCACTGTTAGGTCCAGTACTGTTGACTCGATCCCTATGGGGGTCTCCCCACCGTCAACGATTAGATCGATGAGCCCTCCTAGATCTGCGAGAACATCGGAAGCCCGGGTGGGTGAGGGCCTACCTGATAGGTTTGCTGAGGGCGCAACTACGGGCCTACCTAAACCAGATATTATCGCTTCGGCAACAGGGTGGGCAGGCCACCTAACGCCTACCTTCCGCCTCCCGCCAGTCACGACCTTAGGGACGGATTCTGCCTTGCTGAGAATTAGAGTTAGTGGGCCAGGCCAGAACCTCTGCGCCAGCTTCTCGGCGTCTTTCGGGAATTCACTGACGCATTGTGGCACCATCTCCATGCCTGAAATGTGCAGGATGAGGGCATCGCTTAACGGTCTTTTCTTGACCTCGAACACCTTGAGTACAGCTGATTCGTTGAAGGCGTCTGCCCCTAAACCGTAAACAGTTTCTGTTGGGAAGGCAACTAACCCGCCGGATCGTAGCACACGCACCGCTTCCTCGAGCCACTCACCCTCCTTACTGGTGGCCTTGACGACCCTAGTCATTTCCGGACACCTGCGGAGAACCACGGTTTAAATTACGTTGAACTTAATTTAAAGGTGGAACTGATGATGTGTCGCATCCTTGCTGACTTACGTGATGAGTACGAATCCCCCTGAAGCCTTCTGGGACTACCCCACCTTCACGTCAACGCGGTAGATGAACTTGCGGGGGGCGTAGTCAAGGACACGTGTGGCATCAAGGATCACTACCTTGGAGTCGTCCGGCACCACATTCATTACTGCCTCTCTTGCCTCACCCGCATTCCGCGCCACTGTATACACGTGGAGATACCCGGCAGGCTTCACCTTACTTAGAACCTCACCAATGAAGCTTACTGCTGCATGCGGGAGGTTCATTATGACCCTGTCGAACGATGCTGGGGCTACCACAGCTAGGAAATCCCGCACGTCACCCATCACGGGTACTGCCTTACCCTTAATTTTCCTTGAGTTAAGCTCCAGGGACTCTATGAGGCACTTTATCGCGTACGGGTTTATGTCAACCGCAAATACCCTAGCCCTCCGCGTGGTAATTATGTGTAGCGTGAAGGGCCCAACACCGCAGAATAGGTCGGCAACATCCTCACCCTCACTAACTAAGGATGCCACCCTGCGGTGTTCCTCCGAGAGGGACGGATTGTAGTAGGTCTTACCCACGTCAACGCGTATAAGCACGCCGTACTCCTTATGTACCGTCTCAGTACGCCGCTCACCACCCAAGTGAATTAACTTACGTACACGGTACTCACCCTCAACGGGGCCTGCTGCATACACTGACTTGACGTTCTTGGCGACACGCATTATGGCCTCAGCGATGGCGTCGCCGTACCTTAGGGCCTCCTCGGGAAGCTGAATGATCGCTATGTCTCCGATAATGTCGTAGGACGACGGCACAGATTCGAGCAATTCTCCAGGAATCTTCCCCTTGAGGTAGTCCTTGAAGGTCTTTCCGAGCATTGTTTCCTCAAACAGTTCCTCGCAGACCTCAGCACTCACTAGGTGTTCCCTCAGCAGAGTCACAGCATCACTACCGGAGCATGCTAAAGGTATTAGCAAGTAGTCGCCCACCCTGCGAGCCCTTAACCCCTTAGCGACGAGGTTATGTGCTTTAAGTAGCCTTAACGCCTGCTCAGCCTGCCTTAACGGGACCTTAACACAGTGCTCCCTCCTCGCCACGCCGCATACCAAACATAAATTGCATTGAACACCCATTATCTTTTGGTGCTTAAGTGGTTTGAGGGTAGGGGTGGTTCCGAAGTTCAATAGTCCGCAGGCGATAGAACTCACTAAACGAATACTGGATTATGGCGAGTTA
The DNA here is from genome assembly GCA_027023255.1 of Desulfurococcales archaeon. Lineage (GTDB taxonomy): Archaea > Thermoproteota > Thermoprotei_A > Sulfolobales > NBVN01 > WAOL01. The sequence continues at coordinate 1,214 of JALVVU010000038.1, read as the reverse complement.
AGCGGGCTTAAGATGTACGTGGATCGAAGGGCTGCGAGGATGATCGACTGGGACAGGAAATTCACGCTCGGCAAGGATGACGTGGACCTAATAGTGGCTGTGGGTGGTGACGGCACTGTCCTAAGCACTCTGCACCTTCTCGGCGATAAAGCCATACCAATAGCCACAATAAGGTACGGCAGGAGGGGGTTCCTCTGCGATGTCGCGCCCTTCGAGTACACAGACATGATCGACCGCATCGTGACCGGACGGTACAAGATAGTTAAGTACATGCGCCTCAAAGCCACCTGGCGTGGAACCACCTTGCCGTACGCGCTGAATGAGTACGCCATAGTGACGTCGAGCGAGGCGAGAACGAAGGTCTCGAGGATCCATGTGTGGAAGGACAGTGAGGAAATATATTACTTAGTTGGTGACGGGGTAATAATCGCCCCGCCGATAGGCTCAACAGCATACAGCCTAGCTGCCGGGGGGCCCGTGGTGGAACCCACGATGCGTGCAATAATAGTAACGCCCCTAGCACCCATAACCTTCTGCTGCAGGCCAGTAGTGCTTCCCCCAACATCCACTGTACGTGTTGTTGCGTCGAGGGACTCGCCCAGTCTTGAAGTTATCAGCGACGGGAACTACTCGATAACGATCAGACCGGGTGAGGAAATCACCATAACGGAGGCACCGACCCCCGCGTTATTCGCTCGATTCTACATGGGTGATTACTACGTCCGCCTCTTCGAGAGATGCATGTAAGGGGAAGGGAAAACAAGGCTCTGAAGTGGTCTACGTTGTAGACGCTGCAGGTTTCTTCGCAGGGCTCCAGAACGTGTTAATGGGTAAGGCATACACCACACCGGAGGTGCTGAGTGAGGTTAAGGATGAGTCTAGCCGGAGGGCGCTGGAGCTAGGTTTGGCGGCTGGCAAGGTGGTCGTTGCTGAGCCCTCCAAGGTGGAGCTCCAGCGGGTTGTCAGGGTTGCTGAGTCGCTTGGTGAGCTAGGGAGACTTTCAACCACTGACCTGAGGGTCTTAGGTATCGCATGCTCACTAATTAAGAAGGGGTTCAAGGTAGTTGTTGTTAGTGATGACCGTTCGGTTCAGAACGTGGCGTTGAAGCTGGGGGCTGAGGTGATGGGAGTTAAGAGGGCCTCGCTCAGGAGGCCAAGAAGGTACGTCTATGTTTGCCCGGCATGTGGTGCAGTGTTCGATAGGCCCGGTATCT
>JALVVU010000037.1 GCA_027023255.1 Desulfurococcales archaeon | reverse complement strand
GAATGGCTAAGAAGATAATGGTTCAGGGAACCGGGAGCGGTAAGGGCAAGAGCCTAACCGTGTGCATACTCTGTAGACTGTTAAGCAATGAGGGCTATAAGGTAGCGCCGCTGAAGTCCGTGAACTTCACTGCCGTAACGTATAAGCTAGGTAACGGCATGGAGTTCGGGTATTCCCAAGCACTGCAGGCGGTCGCTGCTAGGACGGAGCTCAACCCCGACTTCAACCCAATAACGCCTAAGCCGTGGATTGACGGCACCATAAGCGTGTTCGTGAGGGGCAGGAAGGTTGTTGAGGGCGTTAGGTTCACGGGTGAGGACCTCCTAGTCCCTAAGAACGACCCTGTGACCCAGATGTTCAGGCCTGAGACGCTTGAGGGGATCGTTAGGGAGGTTCTTGCGGAGCTTGAGAGTAGGTACGACGTCATAGTGATCGAGGGTTCAGGCCCGATTAAGGTTAAAGGCCTAGGAGCGATGAGTAAGGCTGTCGAGTTCGCTAACATGCGCGTGGCTAGGATAGCTAACGCCCCAGTACTAATGATCGCGAACACCCCCGACTCAGCTAAGGGCATGCTCTCAATGCTGAGCGAGGAGGAACTGAACAGGATCAAGGGCTTAATAGTGAACCCCTTCGACGCCTTCAAGATAGCTATGGATATAGGGGCTAAGATGAGTCCCGAGCTAGCGTGGGAGTACGGGAAGGCGGTGTACGGCGACCTAGGCAAGGACATAGTCGCGGTACTGCCCTACATAGAGGAGTTAGCTGGGATGCCCGAGCTAGACCCGGTGCAGCCAGCACCAACGATACCGCTTGACCTGTGGGACACGATGATCGAGAAAATAGCGAATAAGGTTAAGGACTACATAGACATGGGTAAGATACACTCCATAATAGGCCTATAAACACCTTTTACTCCGAAACCGAGGACCAAGCACAAATTTTAATCACTTTAAAAAGCAATAACACTAACGGGAACCCCCGAAATGACCAGCGCTTCACCCCAACCACTCACGCGTGAGGAGAAGGAGCGCCTACTGAAAGCCATCGAGGAAGACCGTGAGTTCAGGTACGCGTTAATGGGCCTCCTAGGCATGAGGGAGCTACTAGAGAGGTTCGCTAGGCTGGAGGAGAGGCAGGCGAGGTTAGAAGAGAGGCAGCAGAGGCTTGAGGAGCGGCAACAAAGGCTGGAGGAGAGGCAACAGAAGCTAGAAGAAAGATTCGCAAAACTAGAAGAAAGGCAGCAGAAGCTGGAGGAGAGGTTCGCGAAGCTTGAGGAGCGCTTCGCTAGGTTAGAGGAGAGGTTTGCGAGGTTGGAGGAGGAGCAGAGGGAGACGCGGAGGTTAGTCACGGTGATCGCCCATAGGTTTGGGGTGATTAGCGAGGAAGCATTCAGGCAGGCGATGAAGTTCGTTGTTGAGGACGCGTTAGGTGCTGGTGAGGTTGAGAAGTGGAGTCACTACGACTCTGAGGGGGTAGTGTATGGGTATCCCTCAGTTGTTGAGGTTGACGTTATGGTTAGGAATGACGGGACCCACGTGCTGCTGGAGGTTAAGTCGAGGGTCTCTAGGGGTGACGTGCTGGAGTTAAGTAGGATCGGTAAGCTCTATGAGAGGGTTATGGGTGTTAAGCCTAAGCTAGTGATCATTGGTGGGTTCGTGGATAAGCACGTGCCTAAGCTCGCGAAGAAATTGGGTGTTGAGGTTAAGCCAGTAGTTGCTGAGGAAAACATGCTTCCTTAAGGGCAGGTTAAGTCCTTCCTGAGCACTACCTCCTCTAAGCCCTTCCTCCTCGCCAGCTCCTTCCTAACTATCTTCGTCCCCTCCACCATTGCCTTTAGCTTAGCCCTCGCCACGTCCCTAGGCAGTAGCTTTAGGCCGCAGTCCGGGTTAATGTACAGGCACTCGGGCTCCACGTACCTCATGACCTTCCTGATCGCCTTCGCGACCTCCTCCGGCGTCTCCACCCTCCTGTTGTGGACGTCGATGACGCCGAACCCTAACTCCTTGCTCAGCCCCTTAATCACGGCTAGGTCCCTGAAGCCCCTGTTAGCGAATTCCAGTGCGAACTGACTTACCCTTAACTCGTCGTAGTATGGTTTGAGGACGCGGTAGTCGCTGTAGCATACGTGGAGCCCCACCTTAATGTTCACGCCCTCCACAGCCTTGTTTATTGCTTGGACAGCCCACTCCATCTCGTCGGGGTGCGTGGTTAGGGCGGGCTCATCCACCTGCACGTAGAGCGCGCCCGCCTCCTCCAGCGCCTTAATCTCCCTGTTAATTATCCTGGCTAGCTCGAAGGCTAATTCCTCCTTACTCTCGTAGTACTCGTTGAAGGACCAGTCAGCTATCGTGTAGGGACCGGTGATCGTTACCTTAACGACCTCCGCCTTAGCGACGCTCCTCAGGAAGAGGAACTCATCCACGGTCATGGGGCCCCTATACTTGAGGGGCTTAACGACGGCGGGCTTCCTGAAGTAGTGGTTCCCCCAAACCCTGACCGGGCCGTAGAACTTGAAGCCCTCGATGCGTTCGGCGAAGTACTCGACCATCTCGTCCCTGCGCATCTCCCCGTCACTCGGTATGTCCACGCCGGCAACCTCATGGTCCCTCACGACCGCCACGACCGCGTCGTCGAAGGCCTCCTTGGCGTGCTTCTCCTTGTACCTCCCTGCCTTAAGCCCCTTAATGAACTCCCTCAACCACTTCGGCCTAGGGTAAGACCCTATGACCGTGGTTGGTAGTGCGGGTAACTTAACCTCGCGCCACGCCATCACTTACCACCCCCGAAATACTGTGAAGTAAGCCTCCCCAATCTCCTAACCTTCTTCGCCGCGACGGGTTCGGGCAGGAAGTCCATGGGGGCGTTATTCCCTACGTACACTTCCTCAGCTCCCGCCCTGATTAGGGCTTTGACGGCTGACCTGAACTTCTTACCCTCCTCTAACTTAGTGTTCCTCGCGTCCACGTACCCTAGCATGACCCTCTTTAACCCGTAGTCCTTGACTAGGCGGTGTGGCGCCTTCCTAGCCCCCTTAACGTGGGGGTCTATACCGATGACCGCCTCATTAATCCTGCTTAAGTACTTGCCGACCCTGCCTAAGTACCCGAAGTACGTGAGGACCCACACGTCAGCACCTAAGTCACGGCAGAACCTGATTAGCTTCCCTAACTCTGCCGTAGCTCCGTCAAGCTTAGCCTTACTCGTGCCTGGCCACGTGAGGGCTGGTTCATGGATCTCAACAACCTTAAGCCCCCTACCAACTAACTCCCTGATGAGGGGCTCGAGAACCCCCTCCCTCCAGCCCTCAACGAGGGACCAGTAACCCTTGTAGTACTTGTTCACGCTGAACTCAGCAAGCGTTAAGGGACCAGGCAAGGGTTGCTTGAGGGTGAATTCAGGGCCGCCGAACACCTCCTCAGCCAGGCTGAAGGCGGTCTCGAACCACTCTGGCACCGGGTTATCGCTCCTCAACCTTAACTCGCCCTCAACCACTGGGGCCCTAACGAAGAAGTTATTGTCGTAGAACCTCACCAACCCATTAACCTTAACACCCTCAACGAAGCCCGTGAGCGGGTTGAGAATGTCATCCCACCTAAGCATTCCATCAGTAAACACCGTCACACCGGACACCTTGAAGAGCTTGAAGAGCCTCGCAGTCTGCGCCCTAACACCCTTCTCGAAGCCCTCCCCACTCAACCTACCCGAGTGCAACCTACTGTATAGCCTCGCTAACCCCGCGGTCCTCGGGTAGGAGCCGTTGAACGAAGCCCTCACAACCACGCCTAACAACCCCCTAAACATTCCTTAACCTATTAACTAAGGTAAGGGTATTAAAATCAAAGCTAGGCCTAACGCGAACATAACCCCCACTTACTTCCCGACCGCCCTCGACCCTCGCTTACCGCCCCAGAGCGCTAGGCCGAGAAGGTATACTCCAAGGGCTCCGGAGATGCCACTGATACCGCTCATCGTCAGTAGGTCGACGTAGCACCAACTCATTCTCCACGGCGCTACATAAAGACATGGGCCGAACCTACTGGTCATTAGTAGGACGGCACGCATGAGCGAGTAAAGAGCGACCGTGAACGCTACCCCGGCACTAACTGTGAGCGCTATTTCCTTGAAGCTACTCTTCCCTAAATCCGTAGCGGCCGCTATTCCGGCAAGGAAGGCTATTACCGCGGACGCTAGGAGTGAGAGGTCCACGTACACTTTAGCACCGCTCAAATTAAACGAGGATTACCTTCTTAAGTTTTCTCTACGTAAAAACGAGTGATGCGAAGAAAAAGCGTGTGCTTATTGCTTAACCAGTTATTTGGGCGGTTCAACCCACTCGTTCGGTTTGTTGTAGAAGAAGTCGCCGTAATTTATCCAGGTCCTCGGTATCTTGCCGGGCGGGTATATGCTTAGGAGCCACTTGACGAACTCTGACACGCGCTTAATTACCTCCTCAACCAGTACCTCACCCTTCTTCGGGTGAGCCTTGCTCGCCCACCCTACGAAGCCCTTCTTATAGTAGTAGAATTCCGGCAGGTGTGAGACGTCATACCAGTTGAAGGGCCTGTCCGGGAAGACGTTCCCAGCGGTGTTCACGTAACTACCGGGTATCGCCTTAACCACCCCCCAATCCCCTTCCTTCTTCAGGGACTCCTCATCTATTAGGTCGGGGGCGACATACCACGTGACGCTCGTCTCAACCTCGTCCGCGTGCACGAACGGTGTCTCGAGCTTCACGCCGGGCGCGATCTCCTCGCCTGTCCCGGCCTTGCGTAGGAGGTCCTGAACCCACTTCCACCAACTCGTAACGAGGATTAGGGCGTGAACCTCACGCTCAAGGATCGCGACATCCTTAGCTATCGGGAGGACGTACTCCTGACCGTGGCTGTTCCAAACGATTATCTTCTTGAAACCAGCGTTCGAGAGCCACCTAATCACGTCAGCCACGTACTCGATTAGGGTCGTGGCCTTAACGGGTATCGTGCCGGGCATGCCGTAGTGGTGGCTTGGGTGTGAACCGTAGGGTATTGGTGGGGCGACGGTTGCCCCGGTCTCGTACGCGACGCGCTCCGCGATACTCACACCGATAATCGTGTCCTCACCCACGGGGGCAAAGGGGCCGTGAGCCTCCGTCGAACCCACGGGCAGAAACACCACGTCGTTCTCCTTAACACGCTCCTCAATCTCCTTCATAGTCATCTGGTCGAGGTAGATCTTCTTACCGAACTTATTCAGTACGGGCTTACCCCACCTCTCACTAAGGGGCGCGGACATTTTAATTACCCCTCAAGACACGCCTCACGCCAGCACATAAAACCCTTTCCATACCAGAGCAGGGCGATAACCGTTTAATCCCTCCCCACACTGAGGTTCGGGTGCGTAGCTTGAGGAACAATGACCCAGAACCCATTAATGACGAAACAATCTACGCCGGAAAACGAGTGACCCTAATCAAGAGGTTACTGAGGGTTAAGGGCAGCGTCGTCACTAGGGAGGTAGTGCGCTTCGGTGAAGCAGCTGCCGCCCTCCCAATCCTGCCGGACGGAAAGGTAATACTGATCAAGCAGTTCAGAGCACCAATTAATGGGTGGGTCCTAGAGATTCCTGCCGGCGTCATCGAGCCCGGTGAGTCCCCTGAGGAGACCATCAAGCGTGAGTTAGTTGAGGAGATAGGGTACGAGGCGGGATCCTTAAGGAAGTTATTCTCCATACACACGACCCCCGGCTACAGCGACGAGGTCCTACACATCTACGTTGCCGAGGACCTCAAGTACGTCGGGGCTAGGCCAGAGAAGTATGAGGTCATAGAGACAGTGGTGTTTAAGGACGTTGATGAGGCATTGAACGCCGTGCTCTCCGAGCCCGTCGCGGACGCTAAGACCTTACTCACGTTACTAGCGCTTAGGACAGGAATTACTGATCCTTAAGCTAAGCACTTAAAGCTGTGTGAGTAACGGTTGAAGACACACGTGCCCTGCCGAGGTTAATGATGCAATGACAAAGTAAACACTACTAAGGCAGTACTTGACGGCTCCTACCGAGGACCGCGGGGTTAGCGGGGCTCCACAGCAGACTACATTCAGGTAGGATAAGTAATGAGGTCTTCAAGAAGGGGTGGAGAGTTACATGAGGAGGCTCTTCAAGCTCTTCAAGGTGTCCGGTGTGACGGTGTTTACTGATGGAATGCTTAGGTGAGTGATTCAGGGATTACCTTAAGTATTCTTCCCCTACCGCTCGTGACCTCGCCAGCGACCCTAACTCTTAGGCGTGAGGTATGAACAGGTGAGTTCAATACCAGCGTGTGGTACTCTCCGTTTTCACCCAGCGGGTCTATGCCGCGCTCCATTAATTTTCCGACGAACTGTTCGAGGCTCTCAGCGTTAAGCTTCACGCCTAGGAGCTCCTCTAAGCCGTTAATAACCCCCGTAACCAGCGTGTCGATCCCTGCCTTAACCTCCCTATGCAGGAGTTCCAGCGGGTCCTCACCCCAGAGAGGCTCCCTGAGCTCGGCTCCAGCCTCACTAGCCACTCTCTCCATATACCTTAAGTGATCCTCGATGTAGACGTCCCCCGCAATCACTATGCCAGCGTTAAGCTTCCTAAGAACCTCTACTGTTTCAGTAGGTTCTAAGCCCTTCCTCAGCTTAGCCACCATCACAGGGACGCCTGTCAGGATCCCTGTAAGGATCGTCGCTCCCAGGTTAACGAGGTGGGGTGAGGGGTAAGGGAAATCGTAGTGGAGTATCAGGAACGCGTCGACAGGCCACTCCCTTAAGGCAGCGTAGAGCGAGTCCTTGCCTCCCGAGAATAGTGCGACCTTCCTCATAGATAGTCACCCGTAAAGACCATGACCTGCCCGCCGCGATCTAGGGACGCCCCGCAGAACCTACAGTGCCTGCCCTGAAGGCACCTACCGCACACCGGGCATCGCGACCTTTCATCGCTACAGGGCTCTGGCGGCTGAGCTCCAAGCCCCGCCATTACCTTGTAGAGGTATGCATGCTGTCTTGATGGAGGCTCGAAGCCAGCCTCCCTAACCACGCGCGCGATGTCCTCGTCACCAACCATGGATGCCCACTCCTTAAGTATCTCGTTAACGCCTGAACCCATATTCACGGGCGTTTTACTCCTCCAGGCGACCTCCTTAAACCCTCTTGACTCAAGGTACAGGCGCATGAGGTACTTACCCCACCTGACCCCGTCACGTACCCCAATCCTGCACTCAAGCGGTACGCGGGACGCGAACCTCCTCACATCACCGGTGTAGAGGGCAGGTACGACCCTAAGCCCGAGGGCTTTACCCAGTACGGGTGCAGGAAACCATGCATTACCTCCCTCAACCCTGTTAAGCCACTCCCTAAGCGACTCCCCATCACTCCTTAATAGGAAGGAATACCCGAGAAATAACTCATCACCACCATCACCAGTCAACACTCTCCTTAACCCCATCTTTACCGCCGTTACCAAGCCAGCACAGACGGGCACGTCGCACACGACCTCAATGGGGTCAATGGTTCTTAACACCTTAACCACGAATCCCAAACAGTGATTCAGTAAATCCTCTCGCTTAGACAGGTCGATGGTGGTATGGCTTAAGTTAAGCTTACGCGCAACCAGTTCGGCGTAGGGGGAGTCTGGCGCATCACCGTAAGTGACCGTGATGCTGACTGGCCTGATCCCGGCCTCGCTAAGAGCCACTGCGGTGAAGGTTGTGTCTATACCGCCTGACAACAGTAAGGCTACGTCACCCATATCGCCTAAGGCTTCACTAACTCCCTGCACAAGCGTTTCAGCAAGGCACTCCCCGAACCTCAAGCACCGCAGGTCACCGTCAACACCATCCACGCAATCACATGAAACGCACACAACAACCCCCTAACCTAAGTTACACATAGCCTTAGATAGGTGTCGTTATTAGACCTACGTTAAGTCGCCGCAGCCGCACCTGACCTCAAGCACTAGGCGGTGGAGGTCTTCAAGCCCCTCACCCGTGAGGGCTGAGACCTTAGGCACCGCCGTTGCCTTGCCGTACCTAGCGATTACCTCGAGCACCTCCTCAAGCATCTCAGAGTAGGTGCTCCCCTCACCACCCAGTAACTTCGCAAGCGTTCCATACTCACTAATTAAATCACCGGTGAACTTACTTAAGGCCTCACCGCTTACTGAGTCGACCTTATTCAGGACGGGCACCGTCACGACACCCATCCTTAATTGGGTGGCGATCGCTAGGAGGAGCGTGAATGCGTAATCTGCTGGCCTCCCTACGAAGGAGGCGTCAACAACGAATAACGCGAGGGTGGCCCCGCAGTACTTCCCCAGCTCTGACGCGAGCGCGGTGGAGATGTCGCGTGTTAGGAAGACCTCCATTTGACCCGGAGTGTCCACGAGGACGTAATCAACGCCTCCCAACCCATTGCTGAGGGGTTCGAGGAGCTTGCTTAACTCCTCTGCAGCGATTTCGAGGGCACGCACTAAGGCTCCGTTAGGGCCTAGGCCCTCACGCTCCATGAGCTCCTCCGCCCTGACCAAGTCCCTCACGTCGATGCTTGCCTTATACGGGAGGCGCTTGACGGCTGGGTCAAGGTTAATTACCGCTACGGAGTACCCGTTCCTAACTAGCCATTCCCCGTATGCCCTAGTGAGGGTTGACTTACCTGATGCTGCCGGCCCTACGAACACTACCGCTGTGGGAGGCATGCTTGAGGCCCTAACGCATTAAGTAGTTACGGAGGTAGATAGGCGTTTACCTTGCGTGGGTTTGATGACGCGCTATTAAAAAGCCTGGGCACTGCGCGGCTCCGTACTTAAGCCTCTCCCCTTAACTCCTTAGCGGCGTCCTCCGGGTGCACGGTCACTATGAATACCCTGCCTCCCTTCTCCAGCCCTCCCCACGTCGCTATTACTGGGGCTAACTCCACGTGCCAGTGGAACACCCCACTACCCAGTGCGTGGCGGGGCGGCATGTGTATCCACAGGTTATAGGCTGGGTCGCCTAACCTGTCCCTCACGACGGCGGTCAGCTTCTTGAAGGCGGCCGCGAACTCCCTCAGCTCATTGCGACTCATGTTGAGGGGTGAGTCCACATGCTTCTTAGGGGCTAGCCACACCTCGTAGGGCTGCCTGGGTGCCCACGCGGTGAACGCCACGTAATTGCCCTCCTCGAACACGACACGCCCGTCCTCCCTCGCCTTCCTGATCTCCGCGCAGAGCGGGCACTCCCTCCCCTTAAGCTTGGCTTCCTCGAAGGCCCTTAACTCCTCGTCAATTAACGGCATGGGGGCTTCGGAAGCGAATAACTGCGTGTGAGGGTGGGGTATGCTCGCGCCTCCCCTAGCGCCGTAGTTCCTAATCACTATCGCGTACTTTATTCTCGCGTCTGTGGCGAGTATCTCGCGAACCCTCTTGAAGGTGGCTTCGAAGGTTAGGGTTAGCTCGTCGAGAGGTGCTACGGGTGGTTGGGCATCGTGGTTAGGATTCTCAACTATCACTTCATGGTACCCGTAAGCGTGCCTTTCGCCGCCACCGTCATGCGTCAATGCCGGGTACTTATTCGGTATGATCCTGACGACCCAGTCAGTGAAGCGTTCCGTCTCCTGCTCCCAGTCGTAGACGAGCTTACCCTCAATCCTCCTGAGGGTGAGGGTGGCTGGCGGGGTCATGAACTCATTGCCTGGGCAGAAAGGGCAGGTTCCCTTCGCGGTTTGAACCTCGCTCGCGCGAAGGATTTTCGGCCTCCTCCCCCTCGCGGGGGATATTATCGACGCCCTTCCAGGCACTATAGGGCAGTATCGGATCTCGGGGGTATCCCCACTCATGGATGTAGAGCACCATGTAGTGCTTCATGTAGGGGTTTAAAGAGTAACCATGGCGTTTCCGAAGTAAACATATTTAATACCCTACACGCCCACGTGAAGCCCTTTAACACCGGGAGCACCTTACAAGGGGAGGTAAGGAGGTTTGCGGAGAGAGCTAATGAGTGAGGAGGAGTTCAAGTCAATGCTAGTGAGGATGAGTGGCTCCGGATACGGCACCTACAAGAGGTTATACGGCGTAGCGGTTAAGTTCCGTGAGGGCTTCACCCTAACAGTAACTAAGGTTCAGGGGGACCCGCACGCACCCCCCTCAGTGGTTGAGGTTAGGGTACCTAACCAAGTACACCGGTTCCCGCACCACCTCCTCCGCAAACCCAACGTAGTTCCCTTCACCGACTACTTAACGAGGGTCCTCCACAGAGTGACGAGATCCCTCAGAAGGAAGTGCGGGCTAGGCAACAGCTGCTACTTAGGCATCCCCAAGCCATCACCACGCATCCTGCCCCGCTCCTCAGTGGAGGTTAGCGCTGACGACCACTCATTAATCGTGAGGTTCTTCGCCGGCCTACCGGCTAGAGGTAGGAGGGTTGAGGGGCGGGAGGCCGCCAAGCTATTAACTAGGGATGCGCGGGCCGTAATCCAAGCGTTACTGAGGGTTAGGGAGGACTCCATGAGGGAGGTTGAGGACCACGTGAGGAACTACGTTAGGCAGGAAGAGCTGAGGGAGTGGCTAGTTAGGGAGGGGTACGCGTTCTTCGTTGGGGACGGCTCCATACTCCCTAGGAGGACTTCCTTCAGCGAGGAACCCATGCCTAACGCCACCCCATTCAAGTCACCCCCGGAGTTCAGGGTTAGGGTGAGGCTACCCTGCGGCGACGTGGTTGAGGGGATGGCGATCAAGTGCGGCGTCACCGTCATAACGGGCGGTGCCTACCACGGCAAGACCACCTTACTGGAGGCGATTCAGGAGGGGATCTACGACCATGTCGCGGGTGACGGGCGTGAACTCGTTGTTTCTAGGCGCGGCACCGTACTCGTTAAGGCGGAGGATGGGCGGGTGGTGCACCACGTCGACATATCGTCCTTCGTAAGGAACCTGCCCTCCGGCACTAGGACCGACGACTTCTCAAGCCTCGACGCCAGCGGCTCGACGAGCATGGCGGCATCAATTAATGAGGCTGTGGAGGCTGGTGCCGAGGTCATGCTCCTCGACGAGGACACGAGCGCGACGAACCTCCTCTACAAGGACGTCTTTATGTCTAAGTTGCTGAGTGACGACCCTATAAGGACCCTGTCCTCGCAGGTGAGGAGCTTGGTTGACGTGACGGGCACCTCCGTTGTCGCTGTCGCGTCAGCAACTTCTACCCTCCTAGGCGAGGCGGATAACGCGTTACTCATGCGTAAGTACGTGCCGCGCGACGCTACCCGCGAAGCTAGGGAGGCTAGGGAACACTCATCCACCCTACGCACTAAGTACTCACCGCCTAGGCCGAGGGCCTACGCGGGGGTTAAGGGCTTAGTCAAGGTTAAGGCAACGTCATTCAAGATCGTTGCCGAGTACGAGGACAGGCTGAAGTTCGAGTTGAGCCTCAGGGACAACCCAAGGATAGTTGAGGAGGGGCAGGTCAGGCTAATAGCCCACGCGGTGAGTAAGTTAGCCAGGATGCGTGACCCCATCTCCGTGCGTGACCTTGTCAAGCGCATTAACGAGTCGCTTGAGCGTGAGGGCTTCAGGGCGTTCGCACCGGCCACCCACGTCCCACCCGACCTTACGTGGGTTGACGGGCTGGACATTGTTTGGGTCCTCAACAGATTGCCTAGGGCGGTTTTTAAACAGGTTTAAGCACTTATTGAACAAACAACGTGTTTCCTGCCTTTACGCGTTAGTAAGGTTTTTTACGTGTTCCCCACTACCCTTCACCCAATAACAGCTTGATAAGAGGGGTGCGTAGTATGGAGCCTGTGAAGCTAAGCATTAGGAGCACCTTACTGCGTGAGGTGATTACGGAGGGTCTTGATGGGGCCCTGAACTTCAGGACGTACTTAGCTGGTAAGTGGGTGTGGAAGGATGAGAACATAGTTGTGCGTAGCCCCATAGACTCAAGCGTGATTGCGAGGGTCCCTAAGCTCTCATGGAGTGACGTGGAGCCCGTGCTGAGTAAGGTGTACGAGAGGGGCAGGTGGGCAGTCAGGGATACCCCAGGCGATAAGAGGTTAAGGATACTCTCCAGAATGGCTGACGTCATGGAGAGCGTTAAGGAGGACTTCGTGGAGGTACTCATGCTTAACGCCGGTAAGACTAGGAGGCACGCAGAGGGTGAGGTTAGGGCATGCATTGATAGGTTGAGGATAGCGGCGATGGACACCCGCAGGTTGGTCGGGGACTACATACCCGGCGACTGGAGCTCCCACACCCTAGAGAGCGAAGCGATAATCAGGAGGGAGCCCTACGGCATCGTGCTCGCGGTAATCCCCTTCAACTACCCGCTATTCGACACGGTCAACAAGTTCGTCTACAGTGTCGTCGCCGGGAATGCCGTGATCATTAAGCCACCGTCAGCCGACCCCTTACCCTCAATACTCTTCGCCCGCGTAGCCGAGATCGCGGGTTTCCCGAAGGAAGGGCTAGCGGTGGTGACGATGCCCGGCAGGGAATCAGGCAACCTCGTAGCCGATCCGAGAATAGGGGTGATAAGCCTAACCGGGAGCACCGAAACAGGGCTTAAAGTACTGAAGCAGGCGGGGATCAAGCAGTACATCATGGAGCTAGGCGGCGGGGACCCAGCCGTAGTGCTCGACGACGCTGACCCTGAGGTGGCGGCCGACAAGATCGTGGCGGGCATCGTGGGGTACAGCGGGCAGAGGTGCGACGCCATAAAACTAGTGCTCGCTGAGGAGGGAATCTACGAGGTACTGAAAGCAAAGATCATCGAGAAGCTCTCGAAGGTTAAGGTAGGTGACCCACGCGAGGAGGGCGTCGTAATGGGCCCACTGATAGACCCGAGGACTGTCGACGAAATGCTTGAGGCTGTTCAGGAAGCCATCAGTAAGGGCTGCAAACTCCTCCACGGCGGGAAGAGGTTAGGGCCAACCTACGTCGAACCAACACTCCTCGAAGCCCCGAATAAGGAGGTACTTAAGGAACTAACCCTGTATAAGGAGGAGATCTTCGCCCCAGTAGCGATCATGATGAAGGTAAGTAGCATTGACGAAGCGATAGAGCTGGCCAACGGCAGGAGGTACGGCCTAGACGCCGCAATCTTCGGAAAGGACATCAATAAGATCAGGAAACTAATCAGGTACTTAGAGGTAGGAGCGATCTACATCAACGAATACCCAAGACACGGCATAGGGTACTACCCATTCGGAGGAAGGAAAGACTCAGGCATAGGCAGGGAAGGCATAGGGTACAGCATAGAGTACGTCACCGCCTACAAAACCATAGTCTACAACTACAAAGGAAAAGGCGTGTGGGAATACATATAACTTAACTCAAAGCATCAAGTCCACTCACCTAGGACTAAACATAATCTCCCCCTTTCCCCTACACCATCAACTAAGTGCTGGCAGGGTGTACGCTAGTATCCTCACGTAGGTCTTGGATTGAGCTTCGTTTGCTTGAGTGCTGATGTCATTTGCTTAAGTTGAGGATGGGGCTGAGTATATATGGTGACGTATATATGGGTTCCACCGGCATATACCTGCGGGTTGATGAGGAGTTACTTAGGAAGTTCACTGAGGTGGCTAGGGCCTTAGGTATGAGTAGGAGTGAAGCCATTAGGAAGGCCATGGAGATGTTCATAACCGTTAATGAGGGGAGCCTAATGACACCGAAGATGAGGGGCTTAGTTAAGAGCAAGTTAACCCTGGAGGAACTTGAAGAAGCTTACCTGGTGTCTAAATGAGGGCCTACGTAGACTCCTCTGTCTTCTTGAAGCTACTGCTGGACGAGCCCGGCGCTGATAAAGCCCAGGAAATCCTAGAGGCTATTGAGGAGGGTAAGGTCGATTGAGCTAGGAGAGGGAGTAGGTTTGGTTAGGCTTGTGGGGGTTACGCGGTCTTAGGGATGATTACTGGTACGCCGTTGCTGTCTTTGATTACTTCAGCATTAACTTCGTAGAGTTCCTTGATTAGGTTTGCTGTGATGTTGTTTGGGTGGCCGCAGTACGTGATCCTGCCTTTCTTTAGTGCTATGATTTTGTCTGAGTACCTTATGGCTAGGTTGACGTCGTGCATCGCCATTAGGGTGGCTACTTTCTTAGTTCTGCTTAGCTTCTTGATCAGTTCCAGCACGCTGACCTGGTGCTTCAGGTCCAGGTGGTTTGTTGGTTCGTCTAGGAGGAGCACCTTCGGTTTCTGGGTCAGTGCCCTCGCTATGAGTGCCTTCCTCCACTCCCCACCGCTTAGCTCGGACACCCTCCTTAAGGCTAGGTCCCGTAGCCCGAGTTCCTCCAGTATTTCCTCCGCTACCCTCAGGTCTTCCCTGCTGTAGGTTCTGCCCACGTAGGGTTTCCTGCCTAGAAGGACGAACTCAAGCACCGTGAACGGGGCTGCGGGCGCCTCGACCTGGGGGGTGTACGCGATTAGCTTGGCCCTCTCAACCCCCCACATCTTAGCTACGTTGCCGTGGGGTTCAATGAGGATCACGCCTCCCGCGGGCTTCAGGAGGTTTAGGATGCACTTCAGTAGCGTGGTCTTCCCCGCGCCGTTAGGGCCTATGATGCTGACTACCTCCCCCTCCCTCACCTCGAGGGTCACGTCCCTCAGCGCCTCCACGCTCCCGTACCTGAAGGTCACGCCGCGAACCCTTAGAATCACCAAAACTTAGCACCCCTCTTGAGGAGTAGGTGGAGGAAGAGAGGCACGCCCATGAACGCCGTTAGGACGCCCACAGGTAGGATTAGGGGTGAGAGGATAGTGCGTGCGAGCGTGTCCGCGCCTAGGAGGAGCGTCGCCCCCGTGAGGGCTGAGGTGGGTATTAGGTAGCGGTGGTCCGCGCCCACAAGGAACCTCGCTATGTGCGGTGCTAGTAGACCAACGAAACCTATAACCCCGACGAACGCTACGGGGGTCGCCGTGAGTAGGGACGCCATGGCTAGGGTGGCGGCCCTCACACGCTTAACGTTAACGCCTAAGCTGTGCGCGACATCATCCTCAAGCATGAGGGCGTTGTAGTCCATGCTCATGAGCATCGCCACCGTGAAGCACGTCACGAGCACCGCGGCAGTGACCTCAACGTCCAGCCACCCTGCCTTACCCAGGTCGCCGAACATCCAGAACACTAGGGCAGCTATCTGCTGTGAGGTCCCGAAGTACTGGAGGAGGGAGGTGGCGGCCGAGAACAGGTAAGTCATAGATATACCCGCAAGGATGGTTACGCCCGGGGTCACGCCCTTAATCAGTGCTAGGGCTGAGACCATGGCCGCGCACAGCATTGAGAAGACGAAGGCGTTCGCGACCACCGCGTACGGGTTGGTGTAGATGAAGTACTCGCCGAACCACCCAACCACCCCAGCACCGAGGATTATGGCTAGGGCAGCGCCGAAGGCGGCTGAGGCCGACACCCCTACGGTGTACGGCGACGCCAGAGGGTTCCTCAACGCCGACTGAAGTAGGGTGCCGGCAACCCCGAAGCAAGCACCGGTCACGACACCCATCAACACCCTAGGTAGCCTCAACTCAACAACTATCCTCATCAAGTCCTGAGGTATCGGGGGAGCCCCGACCGGTAGGATTAGGTGGGCTAGGAGGCGGGCGGCGCCGGCGAAGGTTAGGGTAGCGGTGCCGACGGAGAGTGAGGTGATCGTGAGTAGTGTTAGTAGCGTGGCTAGCCCGGCGAGGGCCGCTACCCTACGCTTAGTTAGTGAGGCGTACGCACCCTCCCGCCTCCCGCACCCACCGCTCATAGCCCGCCCTCAACACTGAACCCTAACTCCTTAGCCGCTCTAGTGACCTCACTTAAGTTATCAACCACTATGGCGTCACCGACTAACCTCCTCACCCTAGACGCGAATATCTTGCTGTGCCCCCACGGCCTGAAGGACTTGGTGATGGGGTAGGCATGCATTATTAGGTTGGCGCCAGCCATTAGCCCCTCAACGGTGTGGGCACCGCTTAACCACACGTCCCTAAGCATTAAGCGTGCAACAGCCCTCAACTTAAGGGTCTCAACCACGGACCCCGGCTCCATGCCCTGCGCCGGCGACCCCCACGTCGGCCTGAAGGGATGTATTTCCAGTATCCTGAAGTGCTTTAGGGACGCGACGAACTCGAGGAACCTCACCCACTCCTCGTACGGTGGTTCCCCAAGACCCCTGCTTAGGTCGAGCCCCACCATTAGGGTGGTGTCGGTGGGCACTCCGAGCCTATCCGCCTCCACCAGTATCTCCACCCGCTTGCGTAGGTCAGACCCGGGCCTGAGGGCTTTGTACGTCATGGGGTTGATGCTCTCTAGGTTGCTCGTGATCCCCTCAACGAGGGGGGCGAGTAGCGCAACGTCCTCCGGGGCGAAGGACACGTTAGTTACCCATATACCTACTCTCGGCGCGGCGTGCTTAGCTACCCTGAGCTTATGTAGGGTGTAGTCCCTCCCGACCGCGTCAGCGTATGTCCCACCGCCTAACTCCGCCCTCCTCAGCCCTACTTTCTGGATCGCCCTCATGCCCGCCTCGAGCTCATCATCACTTAGGACGTCATCCCACGAGAATAGCTTGGGGTTAGCCCACCTGAAGCAGT
>JALVVU010000036.1 GCA_027023255.1 Desulfurococcales archaeon | reverse complement strand
CACCTCACGTTAAGGGCTTCAGCGACAAGGGGATTGAGGAGTTAAGGGCTAAGGGCGTCGTTACGTAACGTACTCAGGTAGTTGGGGTTGCCTAGGAGGGAAATTAAGTCACCGCTGGACGCGTGGCTCCTCAAGGAGGAAGTCGCTGAGGAGTTAAGGAAGGTACTTGGGTCCAGGAGGGCACGCAGGGTTGCTAAGGACCCGCACACACGCCGTAAGCCGAGGCCCTGCGGCATAACCGTGCACCCGGGTCAAGGCTGTAGCTTAGGTTGCCTATACTGCTACGTCCCCGACATGGGGTTCCCGACCAAACCAAGGCCCTATCACCTCAGTGGCGAGGAACTCGCGTACGCTCTAGCCGTTAACCCACACGTCGTTCCGGGACGCACCCTAGCGGCCTTCGGCTCCGTCACCGAACCATTCCTGCCAGGGGTGGCTGAGAAGACCTTAGAGTACCTTAGGGCTGTTAATGAGTGGTTAAGCCTCCCTTGCCAAGTAAGCACCAAGCTAGTCATCGACAAAGAATTAGCGGCCGAGCTAGCTAGGGCGGAACCGAGGCTAAGCGTGCTAATCTCAGCAACCACCACACGTAAGGCTAAGATCCTAGAGCCCGGCGCGCCCCCACCTCAAGAAAGGATAGCTGGCGGCGGGAACGCTGTGAGGGCAGGGCTCAGGGCAGACCTATTCCTAAGGCCGCTAATACCCGGCGTAACTAATGAGGACGACATACGGGAACTCCTCCACCTAGCGAAGCAACACGGACTCCAAGGAGTCGTGGCCGGATCCCTGAGACTAACCCCAACAAACCTACGCAGGCTCTCACTAGCTGGGGCGGGCACGGGTGAACTAATGAAGCTAGCAGGGTTAAAGCGACCACCGAAACAAGGGACGCAGGTACCGGTAAGCACGACGCACCTCAAGGAAATCGTTGAGAGGGAAGCAAAGAGGCAAGGACTCCAGTACCTTCCGGCCGCATGCGCGGCCAACACACTATCACATAAGCTGAACTGCTACCTATGCAGGCTAGGCCCGTGCGTCACTGGCGAGAAACGCGACCTCGTGGACGAGAATGTAGAGTCACTGATCCTTGAACTGCTAAATTACTTAGGCATACGTAACGCTAATGTTAACATCACTGCCAAGGGAAGCGAGGAACCGCGGGTGAAGGTGATGGGGGTTCCTAGAACGACTGGTAGGAAGATACTGAACCTACAGTTCTTCCTGCAGGAGTTCCTTAAGGTTCGCGTAGTGCTTCGTTAATCCCTCTTTATCTTCCGTAACAAGGGTGAGGACTATGTAGTGGAGAACCCAGCCATGTTTAACGTCTTAGCTCGGGCTCCCTGTTGCTGACTATAATTTCGCGAAGGTTGGGGAGTGTTTAAAGGTTCGCTCCTCTTTTTGTGGGGAGCCCGGTTACGTTAAGAACTTTACATTATATTGGGTATTTTACTCTGTGTAGGTTGCCGTTGTTAGAGCCATTTACTTACTTCCTCTAGCGGCTTTCTTGGTCTTGGTTTAGGCGTTCTTGCTGGGTAGCCGAAGGCTATTATTGCTTGGAGTTCGCAGCCTTCAGGTGGTTTTAGGAGGGCGTTGAATTCCTCGGGCATTAGTAGTGGGTCGCCTAGCCATACGGACCCGATTCCCTCTGCCCACGCCGCCAGTATCATGTTCTCGATCGCCGCTGATAGGGACTGGATCGCCCAGACCCTCTCTAGCTCCTCGTACTCTTTCTTGTATTGGCTTCTCCTTAGGTCTAGGTAGGCGGCGACGTAGAGTGGTGCCTTATACATTTCACCCTTACGTAGCGCTTCTAGCCACCTGCGCTTGACTTCCTCGGGCATCGTGCCCTCGCGCATGACTTCCTCAGCGTACTTTATGTGTGCTTTAAGAATTAGTTCGTGGAGCTTCGCCTTTAGTTCCTCGTTATCCTTCACGATGATGAAGTACCATTGCTGCTCATTCCCTGCTGAGGGTGCCCTTATTCCTGCTTCGAGGATTTTCTTGATTACCTCGCCGGGTATGGGGTCAGGTTTGAAGCGCCTTACACTGACCCTAGTTAATATTGCTTCATAAGCATCCACTTTAGCGCACCGTACTAGAATTCCGTAGACTCCCTAATGAGTTCAACCTAGAAAGCTACGGAGGCTGTTCCGGCCCATCACTACCCATCGGGCGTATTAAAGCTCTGGGTAACGCTCACGACTCACTATGTCTGACTCCTGTGCTTGGACTTGAGAAAACTGCTTACAGGCAACGTGCGTAGCCTGAATACCGGAAGCGCTTAATTCAGCGATGGACTTTTAAGCTGAAATCACAGGATTTTCGTGGGCATTAATGTCATTAATTGTCGCTCTAGACCCGCCTGAAGGCGTGGAAGGCGTTAGGTGGTGCATCAGCCTAATCGATAGGCTCGATAATGTGCCGGCGGGTTTCAAGGTGGGTCTCCCATTAATTGTTAGGGAGGGAGTTAAGGGGCTTAGGGAAGTAGTGAGCGTCATGAATACCGAGTTAGTGATTGCTGATCTGAAGCTAGCTGACATAGGGTACGTGATGTCCTTAGTAACTAGGGCGGTGGCTGAGGCAGGAGTTAATACCGTGATAGCTCATGCATTCA
This sequence comes from Desulfurococcales archaeon, assembly GCA_027023255.1. Lineage (GTDB taxonomy): Archaea > Thermoproteota > Thermoprotei_A > Sulfolobales > NBVN01 > WAOL01. The sequence continues at coordinate 1,511 of JALVVU010000036.1, read as the reverse complement.
CGGGTACTGAAGGGGCTTTAGAGGAGTTATTGCGTGTATGTAATGAATTAGGGATTAAGTTAGTGCTGGTGGCTTTCATGAGTCACCTAGGAGCCGCTAAAGTGATGAAGAAGGTGTTCATGGACTTATTAGACGTGGTTAAGGAGATTAACGCTTGGGGAGCCGTACTACCTGCCACCATACCTGAAGTTGTTAGGGAGGGGAGGAGGTACTTAGGAACGGCGTTCAAGATATTGTCACCTGGTGTGGGGGCTCAAGGTGCTGAGCCGGGTGACGCACTATGTGCTGGGGCCGACTACGAGATTATTGGGAGGCTAATAACTAGGGCGGAGAACCCGTTAGAAGCAACCTTTAATGTTATTAGGAAGCAGGGCGAGCGTGTGAGAGCATGTCGTGGTACGTGAAAGAGTTCTATAAATTAGGGATAATTAAATTCGGTAAGTTCAAGTTATCCTCAGGCATAGAGAGCCCGTACTACATAGACTTAAGGAGACTATACAGTTTCCCGGACCTGGCTTTCAGGGTGGTTAACGAATTAATTAAGGCAATTAACGCACGTTACGATGCAGTAATTGGGGTAGCTACGGCAGGCATACCGCTCGCAACTTACATATCCTTTATTAAGAAAATACCTATGGGTTACGCGAGGATTGAGAAGAAGAGTTACGGGCTTAAAAGCGTGGTTGAGGGCGTAGTTAAGGATAAGGAAGTACTCGTGGTGGATGACGTAGCTACCACGGGACAGAGCCTACTCTCATCAGCAGAGGCTCTCAAATCCTTAGGTGCTAAGGTAGTAGCTGCAGCGGTTATCGTTGACCGGGAGCAAGGAGCTGAGGAGGCGCTGGCTTCAGCGGGGATCAAGCTCTACTCCCTAATAAAGGTAACAAAGATGTTTGAGGTATTACTTAAGGAAAGACTGATAAGTAGGGAGGCATATGAGGAGGTTATCGAGTACACCAAGAAGTCAAGGATACGAAGATTTTAAATACCCTGAGGTAAGGATTTGGTTGGGCTTTTGGCTAGGTCGCTAAGCGTTGACGTATGGAAAGATACAACGTGCAAACCGTTTGCGTTACCCGGATCCCCCTCATCTAGGGAACTACGGCTAGGCATAATGAGGCATGCTAAAGTAGTTAAAGTGAGGAAGCTTTCTAGGAGGTACCTACTAGCCGAGTTAGAACTAATTGAACCACTTGAGGAAGCTCCTGGACTAATTCAGTTCGTCCTAATCTGGTTGCCGGGCGTAGACTACATGCCGATGAGCATTGCTGATTACGACGGCTCGAAGGTATCCGTATTCTTTAGCATACGTGGGGAGGGCACTAGAGCCTTAGCTAACTCAGCAGGTAGGGTAGTGGGTTTAGTAGGTCCGTTAGGCAAGGCACTAACCGTTAATACCGGGTCGAACTACGTGCTAGTTGCTGGGGGAACCGGGCTCGCACCGTTAATTATGCTAGCTAAGAAGCTGAGTAAATTAGGCCTACTTACCGCGGTAGCGTGGGGCACGAGGA
>JALVVU010000035.1 GCA_027023255.1 Desulfurococcales archaeon | reverse complement strand
AAGCCCAGAGTGTCCAGAGGAGCATGCCGTAGGTGCCGCTCCACATCGGCAGGGCCTTCAGAGGCTCTACCTGCGTACCGTACCAATTACCTCCTTTGAAAGCGGCGTTCATTATTGCTTGAGCTGTTCCCGCACCGAATATCGCATCCCAGTTCCTTAGCCCGGCGTTAAGCCCGACCACAGCTAGGCCAGCCAGAACTATGACCGTTATGGCTAGCGGTATTATCGTTATGATTCTGAGGGTCCACTTAATCGCCCTAGTCCCGAAGTAGTTTATCGCCCAGAGGACGGCGATAAGTATGAGGGCTATTCCAAACTGATACCACGGGTTAGTTAAGACGTAGGAAGCGCTCATGAGTGACGGGTTATTCATCATTACGCCGGCAACGGTCCACGCGCCAGCCAATGCCTTAACACCTATGTACAGTATGAATCCTGAAACCATCGCAGCTCCTCCGCCGACGATCCAGTACCAGAACGGTATGTAACCGATGATCGGGTGGATAACCCTCGACACGAAGACGTAGAGGGAGCTTGACCGCGGGAATGATGAGGCTATCATAGCGAACGACACTATGAGAGGTAACCACATTAGGCCAGCTAGGAAGAACGCCAGCACCTCATTACCTCCGTAGGCTGTGGGGTCGCCGAGCATCTTGACTGCGTAGTAAGTCATACCGGAGGCGGCGGGGCACGCTAGAGCCCATATCATCACGTCATACCACTCAAGCTCCCTCACAAGGCCTGAGGCCCGCCTAACGAATACGACCTCCTCGCCCACTGTTAGGGATCACCAAAAACAATCTTAGAGGCAATGATATAAAAATTTTAGTTAAACAATAAGTTTTTAAAAAGAAATACCAAGGTCTTAGCGAGGGAAAAACTTAATGTTGCCGTCAACTTGCGTATTTCTTAAATAATTTTTAATAATTAGACAGAAGGTATGTTAAAGAGAGAAACTAGAGTGGATATGCCAGGTATTCGTGAAACCCCCTGCTAATTAGACCACGAAGTCATTTTGACTTAGTGATGCGTGATTTTGCTTGGAGCTCACTTTCAGGCTTAGTAACTTCAGCTTGAGCAGGATAACGAGGCTTAAGACGTGGATAGTGGTGAGGACTAGGTACGTTTACTTAGGGCTTTTCGAGGGAGATCGCGTGATTACCTCTGGACGCTGACGCGGATCTCGAGATTGGTTTCGAGGGCCTCCCAACCTAGTGTTTCCTACATCTCGCAAACTCATACTTTCTTGTAGTGCTTTGCTTTCTTCAGGCTCTCTTCCTTCCTGTGCTTGTGGGTGAAGTGTATGTCTGCTGGGTGTTGGGGTGTTAGGCCGGCTCTTTCCTTGATCCTTACCTCTACCTCCTTCTCTTCCTCAGGTGTTTTCGGCGGGTTCTCCGTGATCACGAGTATGTCTACGTCGTGGGCTGCGTGTTCCTCACCCCTGACTATACTACCTACTAGGTAGACCTCAGCGTCCTTGAATTCTTGCTTGATGTGGTGGATTAGCTTGGGCACCCACTCGAACCAGCGTTTGATGTTTTCCTCCCTCTGCCTCAGGCGGTGATCCACGTACTCCGCTATCTCCCTGCCCGTTGCTTTCCTGTAGGCGTACTCAATTACGAATGAGGCGGTTAGGATCACTATGAACACAACCAACTTCTCGGGGGCTATGGTGATCATCCTGTACGTGAGTATCGCTAAGGCAGCTGCCGTAGCTGCCGCACCGATACCCGTGATTACGGGGCTGGCTTTGGCTTCCTTCCTTAGCTTGAGGGCCGCTAGGTTGACGGTGAGGAATATTAGGAGGAACCCGCCGCTCCCCGCCGCCGATATCTCCTCTAAGTCGGCGGTGTTTGCTAGAACTAGGGAGGCTAGGGAAATCATTATTAGGCCTTCGTACGCCTGCTTCCAGAGGGGCTTCTCGACCGCCTTAGGTAGTTGGCCGTACTTAGCCACCATGTAGGATGCCCTAGCCGTGCCGTATAGGGTGGCGTTAATTGCGGAGCTCGTCGACGCTAGGGCCGCAGCCGCGACCAGCACGAAGCCCACCTGCCCTAGGGAGGGTTTGGCGGCCATCGCTAGCGCGTAGTCCCTCGCCTTCAGGATCACGTCGTAGGGTAGGTTGCCGACGGTCACGACCGCTACGAGGACGTACACGGTAATCACGACTAGTACGGCGGCGTAGAACGCCTTAGGGAGGACGTCCGGGTCCTCAACGTCCTGCCCCGCATTAGCTATTAGCTCGAAGCCCTCGTACGCGAGGAAGATGATCATGCCGCCAGCAATTAAGCTGACGGGGGCGGGCCAGTTGCTCGGCGCTAGCCTGCCCCAGTCAACGAAGAGCATGCCAGCACCGACCACGAGGATCAGTACGGCGAGCTTGAACCCAACTAAAGCGTCCTCAGCCCTACCCGAAACCACTGCGCCCAAGGCATTAACTACCGTGAACGCCACGATGACTAAGGTTATGAAGACGTGCTTGAGGAGGGGGTTAGACCCTATCAGGCTGGCTCCGTAGCTCCCGAAGGCGTAGGAGTAGAGGGAAATCATGACGACGTAGGAAGCGAGGAGCATCACATTCAACCCGCCGGAAAGGACGCCCGTACCGAACGCCCTAACAAGGAACTCGATCGTGCCGCCCTCGCTGGGGTACCTGCGTGAGAGCTTAGCGTAGGAGTAAGCGGTGGTCAACGCGATTAAGCCGGCGAGGAGGAACGCTATGGGGGCGCCGCCGTGGGAGAGCTGAATGCTCAGCCCGAGGACAGCGAATATGCCGCCCCCAATCATCCCGCCCACACCTATGCTGAAGGCTTCCCAGAAACCTATCTTACCCTCCCTACGCCCCATCACGAATCACTAACTAGAGTAATGCGTGGAACCAATAAATCAGTTAAGCCAAAAGCGGGTCACCCCCCATCACGGAAGCCCATGCACCTGCACTACGACCTGACGTAAGTGGTTCTGCACGGGCCTGGTCTCAAGGAAATATAGGCCGTATCCTTGAGGCAGCGACGGCTCCCCGCCGAGGATCGGCACGACCTTAAGGGTTGAGAGCACGGTTGAGCGGAGGTGCGCGTACGCGTTCCCATGCTCCCAAGGCTCCCCGGAAGGGATTGCTGGGAATAACTTCTCAACGCACCTAACGACATCCCCCACCGCGTCGTCCCTAACGATAAGTAAGGCTGGGGTCGCTCCCTTAGCCGAGACCCACGCCACCCCCTCCTCGATGCCTGACGCCTTAATGACGCTCCTTAACGCGTCGGTTAAGTCGTAGATGCCTGAGGGTCCGTTAGTCCTGAACCTCAGTATCGCCGTGAATACCTTCAAGGGTTATGAGCACCTCCTTAACCCCCGCCCTCCTGGAGAGATCCACAAGGATGAAGTGCTTGAACGTCCCTAAAGCCACCTCCCCATTAACTACGGGGGCGGCGGCGAACTTACCTACGAGGGCCTCAGCTAGCGCGGGGTTAGCGCCGCAGTACTCCCTAATAACCCTCTCCAAGTCCTTCATTAATCCAGGCTCGTACTCAATCATCGTCACGGAGCACCCCGGCTCCGGGGTGAAGACAGACACTAAACCCTCCCTCAACCCCTCAACGCGCACCACGTCCTTAACGGTCTCCGTTATGTCCTCCACACCGTACCCGCTTGACTTGATCCGCACCTTAACGACCTTAACTAGGGTTTCCCCACCCACACGCGTTCACCTCCTCATTGAGTCATCAATGATTAGGGACGTCATGAAGTATATACGTTACCCTTATTAGTTTTCCTAACAACTAATGTTAGGGATCAAACATGTTCAGGATCGGAAACCTAATCAACACGCGGGACACGGCTAAAGGCCCCGCACTAGCTAAGGTCGAGTCCCACACCCCGAAAATAGAGGCACCCGACACCGTGAAGGCAGGGGAACCATTCAAGGTTAAGGTCAAGGTAGGACCCCATCCATCAACGCCGGAACACCACATAGCGGAAGTAACGATATACTTCAGCAAGGAAGGCAAGCCATTCAACCCGGTGAAGGTGGCCACCATAACCTTCGAACCAGGCATCACGGAACCGGAAGCCGAGGTAATAATGAAGGTCGACGGCCCCGGAACAATCCACGCTGTAGCGTACTGCAACCTCCACGGACTCTGGGAAGGAACGAAGGA
>JALVVU010000034.1 GCA_027023255.1 Desulfurococcales archaeon | reverse complement strand
CTGAAGTACCGCATCAACCCAGACAAGTGCGTAGGGTGCGGCACATGCGCCAAGCACTGCCCCGCAGGCGCCATAAGCAAGGACGAGAAGTCAGGGAAGTACGTCATTGACCAGGAGAAGTGCGTTAAGTGCGGCACGTGCGTCACGATATGCCCCATGAACGCTGTTGTGAAGGAGGTGTGAGATGATGGTGCGCGTAATTGTTAACGGTAAGGAAGTCCACGTGCCGGAAGGCGAAACCATCCTCACGGCCCTCAAGAAGGCTGGGGACGCCGTGCCAACGCTGTGCTTCTTCGGGCACATGTATAGGGAAGCGTCATGCAGGATGTGCTTAGTGGAGCTAAGCAACGGTAAGCTAGTACCTGCGTGTGCGTACCCGGTCTCCGACGGGCTTGAGGTGAGGACCGACACGCCAAGAGTTAGGGAAGCGAGGAGAACCGTGGTTGAGTTCATACTGTCGATCCATAGGATCAGGTGTTGGTCGTGCCCCAGGAAGGGAGGGAACTGTGAACTCCTCAAGCTAGCCACGGCGTACTGGGTTGAAGGAATACCTGTGTGCTCCTCATGCCCGCTCTACGGGAGGGACTGCCTAGTAGTTAAGGGTGAACCCTGCCTAGGCCCGATAACCCTCGCCGGATGTAGTGACCCATGCCCAAGTAATGGGTCACCATGCATAGGATGTAGAGGACCCGTGACCCGGAAGGACGTGCTGGAGGCCGCAACGCAGTTCTACGTGAGTAACGGTGTCGAGCTGAAGGACGTGCTTGAGGTGGCCTCCATGTTTTGGGAAGGTTTACCCAACTATGACGCACTCAAAGCGTCGTTAGAGGAGGCCTTCAAGAAGGCGCTAGGGGGTGGCGAGGATTGAGGCTCGCCCGCGTAGAGGAAGTCGATAGGGTGTTCGGGCACCTGGAGTTAGAGGTGCTGAGGGACGATGGTGAAGTTAAGGCGTTCTTCAAGGTAACGCATGGCGCTAGGTTCATAGAGTTAACCGTGAACGGCAGACCGTATTGGGAGGTTCCCTACGTAGCCTCGAGGATCTGCGGCGCATGCAGTATAGCCCATTACGTCGCCTCGATAAGGGCTGTGGAGCGCGCGCTAGGGCTAGATGCTGGGGAGTGGGTTGAAGACTTCAGGGATGCTGTGAATATGGTTCAGATAGCTCAGAACCACTTAGTTCACCTAGCCTTCCTAGCGCTTCCCGACTACGTGGGGGTTCAGGGCTTAAGCGACTTGAAGAGCAGGGCGGGGCGCTTAGTGGTTAACTCGATGAAGTTGAACACCGCCTGCCTTAAGGTAATAAGGTTGATTGCGGGCAGGATAGTTAACCCTAACACGCTGGGGGTAGGTGGCTTACTGAGGCGACCGTTTAAGGGCCCGTTACTCAAGGCGGCTGACTACCTTAGGGAGTGTGAAGCTCTGGCTAAGGAGGTAGTTGATGAAGCACTAACCCTGCTTAAGGTGCCGGAGCTCAAGGACCCGGCAAACAACTGCGTAGCCGTGAAGCCCAGGAAAATATACCTAACTACGGGAGACGAGATACTCACCTCTGCAGGCCTGTCCTTCAAGCCAAGCAATTACAGAGAGCACCTAGAGGAGATGCAGCCCGAGTACTCCAACTCCAAGGCAGTCGCCCTCAGCGGCGCGCCTGTTCACGTGGGTGCTAGGGCCAGGTACGAGTTGCTTAGGAACTATCTTCGCGACCTTAACGTGCCCAAGATAGACCTCAGCAACCCCTTCAGTAACCTAATAATTAAGGCTGTAGAGATACCGTACTGCGTCACGGCGGCGAGGGAGATTCTGGAGGGCCTTGCTATGAGAACCGCCGACACGGGAGTCGACCCACCGCGTGAGGGTGGCGAGGGTGAAGGTGTCGGCGTGGTGGAGGCGCCGAGAGGTCTCCTAATACATCATTACGTTGTGTCCGGTAAGCGTATAGTGAACGCGAACATCATCACGCCAACGGAGATTAACGCCAGGCACATAGAGGCTTCCGCCAAGGCACTGACCGAGTCCCTAGTCAGTGATGGGCGGCCCCTTAACGCCGGCGAGTTACAGCGTAAGCTAACTATGCTTGTTAGGGCATACGATCCGTGCCTCCCATGCGCCGTACATGTGTCCGTGGTGAGGGGGAGGAAGCATGCGTGAGAAAGTAGTCATAGGCATATATTCCTTAACAGGTTGTGAGGGCTGCAGACACGAGATAGTGAACTTAGGTGAGAGGTTACTGCAGGCATTGGAGGATCTCAGCATTGAGTTAGCGTACGAGCCCCTCTTAGGGCTATCTGCCGAGCGCAGCAAGTACGACATAGTCTTCGTTGAGGGTGCGGTGACGAGCGAGGCCGAGGTCAGGAAGTTAAGGGAGGTTAGGGAGAAGGCAAAAATACTTGTTGCTATTGGCACGTGCGCATCCTTAGGCGGGATAGCCTCAGCCTACGAGGTACTGGACGATGACGTGGTTAAGGTAAAGTACGGTTCCGCAACCCTAGCGAGTCGGGGGAAGATTCGGAGGGGCGCCCCAATATCGAAGTTCGTGAAGGTTGACTATTACCTTAGAGGTTGCCCGATAAACGCTGAGGAGTTCCTTAAGCTGTTGACGGAGCTAGCCCGTGGTGTTTGGGTAAAGCAGGGTGAGAGAAGATTCGAGTTCCTTCGAGAGTATATCGTCTCAATACCTGGTAAGGTGATGAGGCTTGACGGAGAGAAGTGCATTATGTGCGGCAGGTGCGTAGGCATATGCAACGCGCTCGGGGTTAACGCCTTAGGAACAGTGAATAGGGGGATAAGGGTAGCCATCAGCACACCCTTCGCAACACCCTTCGAGGACGCTGGATGCGTCTCATGCGGACTCTGCGCTAAGTACTGCCCGGTGGGAGCCCTCACATACAGGGATGACGTGCAGATAACCCAGAAAATGCTTAGGGGAGGGAACGTAGACGCCTACATAGAGCCGGAAGCCCTAGCATCCCTTGCCGAGGCGTTAAACGCCTCACCATGGTCCGTCATAACCTCTCTTAAGGCCGCCGGGTTCAGCAAGGTTATCCTATGGAGCCCAGAGTTAAGGGGGTCCGCAGAATCATTGACGGTAGTCCCCGCCAGCCCAGCCGAGCACACGTACGTACGCAACCTATACCCAAGCTTAACCAAGTACCTAGCGGAACCCCCGGAGATACCGCCGGACGGCGTACTCATAACGCAGTGCGTTGCTAGGAAGCTTCAGGGGAGCCCCATCCTAACGGCTAGGGAAGCGGAGAAGCTCCTAGCTAACATACCCGTGAACACCATGGTTGAAAGCGAGCCGGATGCCGTTGAGATAGGTGTTAAGTATCCGATCGCCAGGGCGGTAGGGCCGTACGAGGTTAGGGGAGCCTTAGAGGCAATCATGAATGGGTACTTCAAAGGAGGGACGATCGCCATCTACGTATGCCCTGGAGGGTGTTTAATGGGTGGTGGGCAGACCTTTCCAAAGACAGAGCTCGGCATAATTGAAGGGGCTAGGGAGAGGATTTACCGCGAAATAATGTTTAGGATAAACCATTGCTAATATTTCCCACGCCTCAACTTTAGTATGACGGTGCAGGACTTACGCTAAGGTGCTTTTAGTTGGCTCGTCAGGGCGTAAATGCCTAAAAAGGTTAAACAGGCCCTTAAGCGTATAACCAGCAGGCTACGAAGTGATCCTTCCCAACCTCTTTAAGCGTGGGTTCGTCATGACGGCACTTCTCGGTTGCGTGCGGGCACCTAGGATGGAACCTACAACCACTCGGCGGGTTTATTGGGCTGGGGGGCTCGCCCGTCACCTTTATCCTTTCCTTCATCCGTGCTAGTTCAGGGTCGGGCACCGGTATTGATGATAGGAGGGCTTTCGTGTACGGATGCATCGGGTTCTCGAATAGTTCCTTCGCGGGGGCGAGTTCAACGAGCTTGCCTAGATACATTACCGCTATCCTGTTGCTCATGTACTTGACTACTCCTAGGTTATGGCTTATGAAGAGGTATGTTAATCCGTACTTTCTCTGCAGGTCCTTCAGTAGGTTAAGTATCTGAGCCTGCACCGACACGTCGAGCGCCGATGTTGGCTCGTCTAGAACCATGAACTTAGGTCTTAAGGCTAGGGTCCTAGCAATGGCTATTCTCTGCCTCTGACCTCCGGAGAACTCGTGAGGGTACCTGTACAGGTGTGTTTCATTGAGGCCAACCTCGTAAAG
>JALVVU010000033.1 GCA_027023255.1 Desulfurococcales archaeon | reverse complement strand
CCTTTACCAGATGCCTTGCCCCAGAAGGACTTAATCAAGCCACGCTTTTCCAAATATTTAAGAGATTCATAAATAGTGCTCTCACTAGGTGTTAAGGTATTATCACTCAGCTCCATGACCTTAGCCCTTAGGGCATACCCATGGATCGGGCCGTTAGTCTTAATGATGTTCAGCATTATAAGTGAGTATATGCCGGTTCTTAAGTCCTTCAACAGCTTCCTTACAACAGCATCCGAATCACTGGGCGTATTCCATCACCTTACATGCGTGGTGCTAAGGCATGAGGCCACACCGATTAATGTGTGTATCACCGGTTCCCCGCTATTTCTTATTGAATACGCTGTCAATTAACTTAATAGCGTTTAGGACCCCTCTCGAAGACTCTACTCCACGGTCCCTTTAAAGACGAGAACAGCGTAATGAGTGCAAGGTACGTCACGGGATGCGCTAACACTAGGGCAAGTAGTGAGCCATTAATCGTGCCAACAATAATGTCAACAATAAGTAGTGCTATGAAGGGCACTACTCCGAACGCAGTAAAGTAAAGCATCCCGCTAATAAAGGCAGCTATGGGGACGCTAAGGCCAGCTTTCGTCAGAACCTCAGCTATCACGCCAAAGATAGCTCCATACAGCGCACACTGAACCACAGCAAGTAGAGGAGAGATTCCCAAGGCTATTCTAATTAGCCATTCGAATGAACCTGAAAAAGCGCTGTTGACGGAGCCTGCCGAGAACGGGGTAAGTACGCTGTTAAAGTTATTGATTATAACGATAGTCGCAACGAACTGCACTATTCCTGATGAGATACCAGCCAATAATCCATATAATACTAGCCTGCTCTCCACCCTGCTTGAATTGGTGCTGAACTGCATCTTCCTTCTTCCTTACTCGGGCTCCACTATTACGGCAGTACCGTACGCTAATATCTCTGCGGCGCCCTGGGCTACCTGAGATGAGCTTAACCTGACGTTCACTACAGCATTAGCGCCCAGCGCACGTGCTTTCTCGATCATTCTCCTAATGGCTTCATCCCTAGCATCTGCCAGTAGCTCCGTGTACTCGCTTATCTCTCCACCAACGATGTTCTTTAGACCAGCCAGTATATCCCTCCCTATGTGTCGTGCTCGCACGGTGCTTCCGCTGACAATACCTAATACCTTAACTATCCTGTATCGGGGAATTGACTCAGTAGTGGTTACGATTATCTTCTCGGGCAAGTTCATTCCCTCAAATAATACATCGGACTACGAGGTATTTATCCTTAACGTTGTGGTGGTGACCTTAACCTGAGGAAAAGCTGACCCATGTAATGAATTAACTCAAGAGAGGGGTCGTTGAGTAGTATCCTAAGGGCATCCTCCTCCGATACCTCGGCGTTAGATACGAGTAGCCTAATTGCGTACTCCAACTTAAGGGGATGAACATGAACAACGGATCTAATGTGGCTTAGGATCTTATCAAGATCACCTAAAGAGCGAGGGATGTTATGCGGAGGCTCTAAACGACCTAGAAGCATAACGCGGTTCTTTCCTAGACCGCTCCTTAAAACATCAAGGAACGCCTCAACAACATTAGCGGGTGGAGGCAATACCCAATCCTCAGCTGGTGGGCGGACTGGAAGCATCACGTAGGCTACGCGGGGTTCAATACTTTGAAGGATCTCAAGCAAGCCAGCAGCATCTTCGACAGTATCATTCACGCCCCTCACCAGCATTGTCTCGGTAATCAAGTCACCTTGGAACTCCCTTGAAAAGGCATGAAGTCCATCAAGAACTATTCTTAGACTGAGATTCGGGTGGGGCCTATTCAGTACCCTATACACTGATTCGGTACTAGAATCAACCTTAACGGATACTAAGTCAGCCAAACTCAAATCCCGTCTAACATCCTGCCTATACAGCAGTGATGCATTAGTAATCACTGCAATCTTAAAGTCCACAATGTCCTTCAACATCTTTATCTCCATCCCTAGGTTCATGTCCAGGGTAGGCTCACCGTTAGGGACAAAGGTCACGTAATCAACATTCCCTACATTCTCCAGCGCCTTAATGACAGCATTAACAAGGATTTCGGGTTCATAGAATGTGGTTCTCTCAATAGTTAGACTAGTAGTTTTCCCCGCCTGACAATAAATACAAGAGTAGGTGCAGTACTTCATGAACACGTTATTTACACCTAGAGACCTACCCAACCTCCTTGAAGGTACCGGGCCAAAAACTATTTCATTCCAAGATGTCCTCACCCATACTCCCCACTTTATAACCCAGTACTGCCCTATAATTACGGTGTCGGTGTTGACCAAAAGAATCAAGGAACTAATAACGAACTGGCTGGTGGAGGAAGGTTTCGAGGTTAAGAACCTAAGCTCCCTACCCCCAATTCAGATTGCTTGGGGCTTAGACGTATTCACCCCTCCCCCGCTAAAGGTAAACCTAAAAATATTCAAGCCTAAGGGGAAGGAAGATAGGATCATCATCCTCCTCGGCGTTGGTGTGTCACCCGTTCACGCCAAGAAACTAGCTGAGCTTAAGCCCGAAGGCAGGCTAAGGTTCTCATCGAAGCTTCTAGGAAGAATATTGTCGGTATGCAACATATGCAACGTAGCTATCCAGCCAAACCCCGTGGAGATCCAAGCAATAACGGTTGCGTTAACGATATTTGATTCAAGGATCAGCGAGGACTCGAAACCCGAGTTCCTGGAAAGGATAACCTTAGTAGTCAATGCATTCCTTGAGATAATATCAACGTTTAACGAAGAATTCCCTACCCTTCCTGAGACAGGAGGTAAGGAGGAAAGCACAACGACAAGAATCTAAAGAACCCCTTTTTGGTTCATTGCTAAAAGGGAATTTGACGCAATTTATGAAACCTTAATCCTCGAAGTCCATCGCTTCATAGATCTCTTTAGGAAGCCCAGGACAGTTCTTGTCCAGCCAGTACTTACTAACTTCAATCTGCGCCTTCAACAGCCTCTTGAACTCCTCCATAGTCAAGTAGGTAGTCGGCTCAAGCTGCTTAAGCCTCTCAGCAGATATTCCAGGAACCTCCTTAGGTATCAACATCTTCTCTCCCCACACCGGGTGGGGCTTGTACTTAACGGCTCCACGCACAGCTTGCAGTATGAATAACTCAGTCTCCTCTATGGTCGGTCTCTCCCCACCCACAGGCCTGGGCCTCCCGTCCTTCTCCACCAGAACCGGTTCGGGCACCTCAAGTACCTTATCGCCGAACTTCTTCTCGGTCCAGTAGTACTTGGCTATGATCCTACCGGTGTTATTGAATACGTAGACCTCGACAGGGTCACCCTTCTCTATCCTCTTCTTAAGGTACTCGTAGAACCTAACCACGTGAGCAGTGTTCGGCACACCCATTGTGAATGGTTGCGCGAACCTAGCGACATACCTTATCCTTCCAACTACTTCCTTGGCTTGTGCTGGGTGACCTATTGTCCTCCCATCAGCCAGAATCTTCGTAGCCAGTGCGGGGTCCGTTACCTTAGCCCAAGCCCATTCTGTGAAGTAGCCCGGACTGAGGAATATTGCTGTGGTTAATGGACCGGAGGATTCAACGTCGCCGTCGAAGTACCCTGTGTCCTCTAACTTGAGCACTGAACGAGCGTTCCTGTTAGGAGCGCCGAAGTACTGGAATAACTCGCCCTTGAAGGATGGGTATCCCTTCTCATCGAATTCGGTGTTCTCGTGTAGGGCTCTGGGACTCATAGCTGCTCTCCACATAGCTTCCTGCTCCGGCGTCAGATCCTCAGTCTTAGTCCAGCACCCGGCTTCTGACCCTATTACCCTATCCTCGAATATTGCGACTATGTCGTCGTTCTTTATTACCTGATCCTTAACGTAGTCGAGCGGGTTTATGCCGAACTGCTCTATGTACTTCTTAGCGTTATTCTCGGTCCAGACGTAGAGTCCGTGCGTGGACTTCCCTGTCCCTGTGAGACCCCAAACACACATGACTATGCGCTTCCACTTACCGTCAACAGTTTTGACCGTGAATTCCCTTAGTGATGCGTGCTCGCCAGTGCCTCCTCTCTGATAGACGTGAAATATCCAGTGAGTTAGGACGGCCTTCTTAACCTCGCCTTGGTACGACGATACCGTTATTATTGTGAAGTAATGATGCGGGAACCTCATAACCATGAGCATCCTGTCAGTTCCCGGTATATTCGGGTTACCTAGGTAGTGCGGTACGACGAAGACCTCCACGTCAGGCTTCTCATCGGGTGGTGCTGGAAACACTAGTTGCTTCCACCTATACGCTAAGTCAGGGAACTGTGGATCAACATACACAGTTGCATGCATCTGAGCACGGGTTCCAGGCTTACCGACGTAGCCGTCAACCTTAATGAACGGTCCCTGCGCCAAGATGTGCTCAAGTACACGTAACATCAGTAACTTATGCTCATACTTGAGGTCCTCATCCTTCTCTATAACTACGGTGTTTTTAGCTGATCTACTCCATATATTGGATGCCCAACCCCATGACCCATTCCTATACTGCGTACCGTACATCTTCGCACGTTCAAACAGGTCTGGCGGATTATCCCGTAAGGGGACAAGACCCGCCTTTTTCTTTAACTCTAGTATCTTCCTAAAGGTTTCCTTGAATTTCTCAGGGGTTAACTCCTCTACGGGAGGAATAATTTTCCCCAACTTTATCTCCGCACTGAAGTATCGGGGGTCTCCCTAAATAATGTTTTCAAGAGTCAAGCAATCATTAGTTTTTACACACGATAGCAGGCAACTATGCTTAATAACGCACATGTTAATGACTTAATCGGTTTATGTGAGATGGAAAAGGTCGGAACCTTAGGCGAAGAAAAGATACTTGCAAGCCTTCACCCACATCCCTTAGCCTTCGCAGGACAAGCACTCCTGTGGGTCTACGTGCTAGCAGTATCCCTTACGATGTACTTTGTAGGCAATCAAGTGAATGCATTATTCAAGAATATACCAGTGATTGGCGGGTTGATAGGTGCTTACGGAGAGTACGTGGTCTACGCGTTAGTGATAATTATACCCACACTCATATACGCCGTAGTCAAGATCGTGTGGAGGTACTTCCTCATAACACTACTCATTACAGTTGGAGTACCGCTAGTACTAGCCTTTGCTGTGAAGCTACCGTTACGGTACACATTCATAATAGGTGCTGTGGTAGGCATCTTAGGAGTGCTTGCTGTAGAGATGCATAGAAGGGCGCATAGGTACATAGTTACTGACAGGAGGATAATATTTGAGTACAATGGGCTATTCAAGAAGATTAGGAGGGATCTAGTTTACTCAAGGGTCTCCGACATAATACTCGAAAAAGGTGCCCTAGGCAAACTGTTTAACTTCGGAAACCTCATACCAGTCTCGCAACCAGGACTAGGTCTCGGAAGCGATATGTCCTTCGTCACCCTAGGAGGCAGTGTAGGTAAAGACGTCCGAGCAGGTTTTGCAGTAACGGGAGGCAGGTCCGTTAAGGTACCTAGGTCCAGATCGTTCTATATGCTATACGGCGTCCCACATCCCGAGAGAGTATATGACATGATAGTTGAAGCAGTAAAAGCCAGTGAAGAGGCACCCTACCTTAAAAAGATTTTAGATAAAATGGATCAAGGATCGAGTCTTAACATTAAATAACATGTATTACGGGAAAACATTTAATTCTCCTTCGAAGATTTTTAATAATGGTGCTCAAAACTTTGAGGAAAATATCAAGAAGAGTAAGCGTCTTCCAACCCTCTCCCCACAGAAAACTTGTTGCGAAGGTCGACGAACTGCTTAGGGCAGGGCGCGAAGTATACAGCTTCTCTGCTGGGCAACCAGGCTTACCACCTGACGAGGAAGTCATAAGGAAGACCTTCGAGCACGCCTTAAAGGATCCCTTCAACCACTATAGGTACATGAGCACTAGAGGCATGATGCAGCTGCGGGAAGCGTTAAGTCAAGACCTTAAGAAGTACGGAGGTATAGACGTGCCCCCATCAAGGATAATGATAACTAGTGGAGGGGTCGAGGGATTCAACCTAGCCTTAGCGGTGACCACAGATCCCGGTGACGAGATAGTATTGCTTGACCCAACCTACAGCGTGTACTGGGATCTTGCAAAGTACCTTCAATTAAAAGTTAAGTCATGCCCACAGTTAATTGAGGATGGTTTCCAGCCCAGCGACGAATGCTTAGAGCAAGTAATAACGAAGAATACCGCAGCAATAGTAGTTGTTAGCCCGGATAACCCGACCTCAAGGATACTTTCTGAGAAGAAACTCCGCCTCATAGCGGACCTAGCATCAGATAATGACGTGTGGGTAATATATGATGAAGCATATAAGCACGTCATCTACGAAGGACAACACGTGTGGATCCACGACTATGGCGACATGCCGGAAAGGCTAATCAGCGTTAACTCATTCTCGAAGGACATAGCGATTCCGGGCTTCCGACTGGGATACACGTACGGACCTGAGAAAATAATCAATGAGATGGCTAAGCTTAAGGGAATAACGACGATAAGCTCCTCCGTACCTGCCCAGTGGTTCGCATACTACGCACTAACTACGGGGGCTAAGGAAAGGTACCTGAAGAAAGTCTTACCGATATATAGGAGCAGGAGGGACGCCGCTTACAACGCCGTCAGGAAGTACCTCCCCGAAGCGAAGGTATGGAAACCGCCAGCAAGCATGTACCTATTCCCCGACCTAAGCCCATACTTAGAGAAACTAGGCATGGATGACATAACCTTCGCCTACCAGCTAGCCGACGCTAAAGGTGTTGTAGTGATACCTGGTTCAATATTCGGGAGAGCTGGTAAGAACCACCTACGCCTAACATTCGTGACGCAACCCGAGGAAAGGCTAGAGAAGGGCATATCACTGATAGCTGAGTTCATCGAGGAGAAAGAATCTAAATAAAGAGCATTTCTTCCATCTCAACCTCAAGTATCCATGGACTCACTTAAGGTCCTCAGAACCTCATCGTACTCATTTTCCTTAATACGCGTCACAACATGGTAAACCGTAGGCGGGCTTAAGGAGTCCCTCTTAATGAGACCTAATACTTTCCTCGTGCTTATCGATAGCCTCATGCGAAACGCCTCATCGAGGCTAAAGAACCCGGCATCCTCGCTTTCCTCGTTTAATCTAAGTTCGCCGCTAAAGTCCTTAATTAAGAAATCAATAATGACATAATGATACTTCAAGTGCCCAGTAGTACTCAGGCAAATATACTCCGTAACCGCCAGCAATTTTGGACTATGACCAACTAAGCCCGTCTCCTCTAGCAATTCACGTAACACAGCCTCCTCCAGCGTTTCCCCTGGCTCCACATGCCCCCCTGGGAAAGACCAATACCCTGCTGACGGCTCAAACCTCCTCTTAACCAGGAGTACTCTGTCCTGATCTATAACAACAGCACCCACCCCTACCTTAGGTTGCGTGCCCATATCCACCCCCTCTACACTGTCCGTGTGTTTTGCTGGCTTGGACTAATGTTATTTTACTTTACTCAGATATAGCGTGGTAAGTAGGGCTAATGAAGAATGAGTTAACGTGTGTGGAATGCGGCCGCATGTACCCTGCGACGTCAGGCAGGGTTAAGTGCGTTTGTGGAGGGCAGTTAGTTCCCACTCTACCCAGAAGCTTGAGGCGCGTTAACGCGCCCGGTATTTGGTCTTGGGAAGCCACCCTAGTGGCATCAGTATTTAGCGAAAGGGTAACGCTGTACGAGGGAAACACGCCGCTGGTGCATGCCCCTAAGCTTGCTAAGGAGCTCAACCTGAAGGAAATTTACCTTAAGGATGAGTCTAGAAACCCGTCAGGCACGTTCATAGACAGAGGTTCAGCAACTCTCGTTACTGCAGCTAGGTCGTTGCGTCTAGCACGTCTAGTCACGGCGTCCTTAGGTGATTTGGGGGTATCGGTGGCTACGTACTCCAGACGTGCTGGGCTTCGATGCAAAGTGATAATGCCCTCGTACATTACTCCAGTGAAGGCGTACCAGACGGCAATGCTGGCAGATAGTGTTGAGTACGTCGAGAGCTACAAGGAATCGCTAAGCAAGGCTTGGAAGTATGGCTCAGCACCGGCCAGCATGCCGGTAACGCCGCAGAATCCCTTCCTGCTTGATGGCTACAGAACCTTAGCCATGGAGATACTCACTGATCTGAGGACAAGGAAACCTGGCGTGGTACTTGTCCCCGTGGGGGATGGTGCCTTAGCCTACGCGACCCTGCAAATCATAAGCAAGTTCAGCCCAGACACGACGGTCATAGGGGTTCGAGCGTCCTCAAAGTCACCACTACTCAAGGACGTGGCCGTTGACCACCCTCTCTTCGCTGACCTACTTAAGGATCTAATGGATCACAGTGGAGGGTACATGATTGAGGTTGGAGAGGACGATGTTGTGTCAGCGCTTAAGCTACTAGCAAAGTGCGAGGGAATGCTAACAGAACTCACCGGCGCTACAGCTGTCGCCGCATTGATTAAGCTATCTGACGACCTACGTAGTACGTCACCAATAGTCTCAATAATATCAGGAGGACCTGCCAGGGACCCGGCAGTCCTCAGGACGGTGGTGAGCGAGGGGCACCCCAGGTATTTAACAAGAATAGGCTTCACTAAAATGAAGATCCTAGAGATCCTTGCACTCCAAGGTCCCTTACACCCTTACGCCGTATGGAAGATCCTGAAGAGCGAGTACGGAGTGAACGTAAGTTTACGTTCCATATACCAGCACTTCAGCGAACTAAATGAGATGCGGCTCGTGGAGAGTGCCGAGGAGAGGGAGGGTAAGAGGAGAAGGAAGGTGTTCAGAATAACTGATGAGGGTCTAAGCCTGATCAGGTAGTCCTTTCGCTAAGCACGGATGAGCAAGGGTATTGAAGCGCATACTGAGGTTAACTCCCTTATTGATGGACACCTTCTTACAGGCTTGGGGAGATCATGGGTAGGGTGAGCGTAGCTAAACTAGCGCTCTTCACGGCGCTGGTTTATGTGGCGACCATAGTCCTTCAGGTATACACACCCGCGACCAGAGGTTACTTCAACTTAGGCGAGACCGCTATCTACGCCATAGCTGCTTTAGCAAACCCGTTGCTAGCCGGCATTGCTGCTGGTGTGGGGTCAGCATTGGCAGACCTAACAACGGGTTACGGATATTTTGCACCCGGTACCCTAGTGATTAAATTCATCGAGGGATTCACTGTAGCGTACCTAATGAGGAAGCTGGCCCCCAAATCGAGGTATTGGTTAGCTAGGGCACTATCTGTGATTGCTTCGGTAGCCACTGGTGCCGCAATAGCTGCTGTAGGTTACTTCACGCTGTCGGGTCTATCGGAAATAACGTCGATACCGATTCAGGTCGGTGGCTTTGAGGTGACGGCCTTCTACGGTAAAATAGTGATCCCTAGCCTCGTGTGGTTGCTCATAGGCGTACTAGTGACGGTGATACTACTGTACGCCGTCCTCGTAAGGAGTAAGGAGAACGTCTCTGCCGCAGCCTCAATGCTTGTGGGAGGTACGTTTATGGTGCTAGGATACTTCCTCTACGAGTTCTTCATTACGAACCCACTAATATATCACGCACCGCCAGAACAGGCACTAGTGGAGGTACCGATAAACTTCGGTCAAGTACTGGTTGGCATCACGGTCGCATTACCGATAACGTCATTCATAAGAGAGGCTACTGGAAGTGAGGGTTAAGGTAAAAGACTTAAACGTAGTTTTCGATGGTGCAAGCATTCTCTCAAACCTCAACTTAACGGTAGGTGAGGGAGAGGCAGTACTCGTCACGGGACCGTCAGGGTCAGGTAAAACAACGTTGCTCAGAACGATCCTTGGCATAGTGCCTAATGTAATCTCCGGGTCGGTGAGGGGATTCATTGAGCCTGAGCCATGCATAATTAGAAGTAAAGCATACTACGTCCCTCAAGAGCCGTGGTTTTCCGTAATTACACCCTACGTCTGGTCCGAGATAATGTCGTTCACTCCATCTCAACTCGGGTTGGGAGACGTTGAGGATATGCTTAGTGCTTGGGGCATGAGCGGGTATGCCTTCAGGACAACGTACACCCTGAGCGCTGGGGAGCTACAGAGACTAGCGTTAATGGTGGCTATGCTCTCACGTAAGGAGGTAGTGTTGCTTGATGAGCCAGCATCACATCTAGACTCGAGAAACGCTGAGAAAGTCGTGAGAACCGTTAACGCGCTCAGGGACTCCGGCATAGCAGTGATTATAGTTGATCATGACGTTAAGGCGTGGATGGGCTTAGTTGATAAAGCCTACGTTCTCAGAAACGGCATGTTAGACGAAGACATCACAAGTTACTACAAGGAGTTTGATAAACTAGTGAGTGAGCTAAGTAAGCCAAGGACGCAGGGCGACACTGTACTTGAGATAAGGGTAACTAAGTATAAACCTCCGGGATCACGCAAGATAGTGCTAGAAGACGTGGAGTTCACCGTGAGGAAGGGTGAGGTAGTGCTAGTGAAGGGCCCGTCAGGCTCCGGTAAGACGACGCTGCTTAGGTTACTCGCAACGAGTGTCAAGGAGCCTGTGCCCGGCATAAAGACCAACGTCACCGGCAGGCTCATCTACGTCCCGGACAACCCTCTGCTTTACTTCACAGAACCGATAGCGGCTAAGGAGGTGGGTGAGGGCGGTATTGAGAAGTTAAGGGAGTTCGGTGTTGCTGGTAGAGAATTCACGCCGATCACTAGGTTAAGCACGGGTGAGAGAAGAAGGGTGGCTGTGGCTTCAGCCATAGTTAGGGGTGCTTCAATAATCGTCATGGATGAACCGACGGTAGGGTTAGATATCATCAGTAAGGTGCGGGTGCTGAAGGCCATAGTTAAGGCGGCCGAGGGCGGCGCAGCTTTCGTTATCGCCTCCCACGATCCCCTGGTGGAACGCATAGCGAATAAGGTGGTGAACATCCATGGTTAGCGCAGGCACAGTGTTTCGGTGGATCTCTGAAATCATTTTCAGGTCAATCTTTGCTGGTGATGACACGCCGTTCAAGCACTCTACACTACTAATAAACACACCTTTGGTCATTACTCAGATACTCCTAGCATCCGAGGGACCAACAGGAGTAGTTGTAACAATGGTATCCCTCTTAGCAGTTCACCTCATGGCAGGAACTTTAGAAGCGTTAACATACGCGTTAATAATGACTTCCTTGCCGGCAGTCTGGTACTTCCTGACAACACTGCCATTTACAACATCTTTGACGACATCCGCCATAATTGCGTTCAGAGTAATCGCCGTTGGGTCAGCACTCTTAACGTTCATATACTTCCTGAACTCACTGGAACTCTCAACGCTGGCACATAAGCTATGCCTTAAGAAAGTATCATTGTACCCAGCAATGACGTGGAAGGTCACACCCCACGTGATGAGGGATATGAAGTCAGCAATGCTCTCGGCGGAATTAAAGGGTGAGAAACTCTGGAAGGCATTAGCAGTAACAATACTTGCTGTGAACGAGTACAGCAGCATGTATGAAGAGGGAACCTACGCGCGTATACAGGACTTCAAGCCACGGTACTGGTATGACGGCAAAGCAATATTGGTATTCACCCTAATCCTTGCGGTAGACATTACTGCGTTACTCTTGCTCTACCTAAGGATGATTCCAGCTTAAATTATCCACTAGAACTTAGATAGTAGGGTGTGATACATGAACGTAACTCCGGGAGAGAAGTTCTCATTTAAATTCAAGGCAGGACCGGAACACTCAGCCAAACACGTGGGTTCAGGAGACGTTGACGTTCTCTCAACACCCTCAATGATACTATTTATGGAGGAAGCGTGCAGGCGATTCATGGATAGGCACTTACCAGAGAGCGAAACCACCGTCGGCACAAGGGTCGATGTCTACCACGTGAAGGCAGCCCCTATCGGTAGTGAGATTGAGGTGCAAGGAACACTCCTAGCTGTTGAGGGGAGGAAGCTAGTGTTCTGGGTTGAGGCATGGTACGGTGACCGACGAATAGGGTACGGCGTGCATGAGAGATACGTAGTGAATAGGGAGGCATTCATAAGCAAGCTTAAGGGTGAGAAGAAGTGAAGGAGTGGGCATCCCTAACAGGGAAGGAGTTCGAGGAAATACCTAAGGACGTAGCCATACTGCCAGTGGGTAGCTTAGAGAGGCACGGTGACCACCTACCCCTAGGAACAGATATATTCGCGCCCGAATGGATAGCGCGTCAAGTAGCCAGTAAGCTGCATGAGTATGGAGTATCAGCACTAGTAATGCCTACGGTACCGTACGGATCCTCAAGAATCCTCGCCAAATTCCCTGGAACGATAAACGTTGATGACTCAGCTTTCAGGGAGTACGTCAAGTCAGTCTTGAAGGAAGCTCTAAGGAATGGGTTCAAACTCATCCTAGTAATAAACGGTCATGGAGGAAACGCGTCCCTACTCAGGGAAGCTGCGAGGGACGCCGCGTACAGTACTGGCGGGGCGGTACTACTGATTAACTGGTGGACAGACGTAGCACAAGATAAGCGTAAGTCGCTCTTTCCAGAGGAAACCCTAGGCCATGCGGGGGCAGATGAAACCGCCGTGATGATGGCTATAACACCTGACCTAGTCAAGATGGAGCACCTAAAGAAAAACCCGGTCAAGTATCCGTCACTAAGGCTATATTACAGGAAGTACGAAGAGGAAGTGCTCTTCCCTGAAGCACTCTCAGGCGACCCAAGCATAGCAAACCCAGAGAAGGGCAGGGAGCTACTTGCAGCTGTTGTTGACGGTATTACTGACTCCGCGCTGAAAGCACTTAAACTAATTCAAGAATGTGAGTGAAGACCCCACAGGTTTTTATGCGGTAAGGCGGCCGCTGTTAAACATTAAATATGTAAAGTCACTTCACTATCCTAGGGTGACTTTAATGGATACCGAGGAGAGGCTACGGTTAATAACTAGAGGAACTGTAGAGATAGTTACTCCGCAGGAGCTTAAGGAACTTATTGAAACAAAGTCACCCTCGGGGTATCTGGGGTTTGAGCCCAGCGGTATATTCCACGTTGGGTGGCTTGTTTGGGCACTGAAATTCAAGGACTTAGTAGATGCTGGGGTACAAATGTACCTACTGGCAGCAACATGGCATGCATGGATAAACGATAAGTTGGGAGGGGACCTAGAACTAATACGCTTCGCGGCGACCCACGTTGAGGAGGTGCTTAATGCGTTAGGACTTGAAGGGAGATTTAACCTAGTATTTGCTGAGGATCTAGTCTCACGCATCGAATACTGGGAAAAATTACTGAAGACCGCTAAATCCGTTTCTCTAGCAAGGGTTAGGAGGGCGCTCACCATAATGGGTAGGAGGCTCGATGAGGGGGAGGCAGACTTCTCAAAATTAATATACCCGCTCATGCAGGTAACGGACATGTTCGCCTTGGACGTCGACATAGCGTTAGGAGGTATGGATCAGAGAAGGGCTCATATGCTTCAAAGGGACGTGGCAGAGAAGCTAGGGTGGAAGAAAGTGATTGCGATACACACACCGCTAATACCTTCGCTACAGGGTATTGGGAGAATGGACCTAAAGAGTGGTGAGGCAGACGAACTCCTAGCCCAAGCAAAGATGAGCAAATCGAAACCCGAGACAGCGATCTTCATAATCGATAGCGATGACGAGATAAGAAAGAAAATCCGTAAAGCGTACTGCCCAGCAAGAATCGTTGAAGGCAACCCCATAACCGAGATAGCTAAGAACATAATCTTCCGCAGCGAAGAAAGAGAATTCACCATCAACAGACCATCAAAATTCGGAGGACCCATAACCGTATACACCTACGAGGAATTAGAGAAGCTTTATGTCGAGGGTAAATTACATCCACTAGATCTGAAAAACGCTGTTGCTGAGTATCTAATCAAGATAATATCGCCATTAAGGGAAAGGTTACTTGCAAGCAAGAAATCAAGAGAATTCATAAAGATAATAATGGCGCGGGTAGGAAGGCAATAACTCTCATGGACGCCTAGACTTTAACCACGATTAAACTCAATAGCTTATTACGAGGGCCAGGGGTGACCCTCCCTGCTTCATAACCTCCCGTGACGCGGGAGCTTCAGCAGGGCCAAGAAGTCTTCTCCTTCAGGACTTATTAATTCTTCCACTGCTATACCTCCTGTCTCTCAAGAGGAAGTCAGGAGACTCAAGCTCATCGATGCGCTCCTCTAAGTGATCAACACGTGAGAGGAGATCGTGGAGCAAGTTCTCAAGCACGTATAACTTACCTTTAAGGAATGCTATCTCGTCTTCGTAATCCTTAATCTTCCTAACTACTGGTGAATTGCTTCGGATATCGCCATGAAGGCCCTCACTTATAAACATTTTTATCACATCAGTTACTTGGACACCCATAGACGCAGCTAAGGTCTTCAGCTCTTCATAGGTCTTCGATGGCAGCGATATATGTACTGTCGGTATGTCTTATCCCCTCAAGAGGAATACTGAAGTCTTACTATATAAAATTGCCCTCCAATATGTATTCCGCTTTAAAGCGGAATACATATGATAGCAGTACATGTAATGGTTATGCATCTTTTTTCATAGCTTCTGTAGCCAAAGGATTGGGGATGTGTTGTGAAGATAGTAACTTTCAAGGTGGAGGAAGCATTACTTCGGAAGATAGACGAGATAGCTAGGATGGAGGGTGTCAGTAGGTCTGAGGTAATTAGGGAGGCGCTAAGCGTCTACGTTACTAGGAGTTGGAAAGGGGAGAGGATACGAAAAGGTATTCGCGTAAGGCACGTTATCCTGACTTAACGGATGTTTAATCGTACTTACCCCTCATTGATTACCGAATTAAAAAGTGCTGAGGTATTTAGTGCTGTTTGAGATAGCCTAAGACATCAGGGTCTATTTTATGCTTTTAAAGGGAATACAACTACCTTGGTTTTAGGCCACGATAGTAACTCGTTCTTGCTTACTTTCCATTCGCTGTCCTGGAGTCTCAAGATGCCATATTTGTTGCTGGCTATTTTTAGGAAATCATCTAGTGGTCTTAGAGGAAGGTTAACTCCTTTTACCCAGTAGTGCATTGGTATCACGGCTTTGGGGCTGATCATGCTTGATAATTCAAGTGCTGCTTTACTATCTATGGTAAATGTGCCGCCTACAGGAACCATTAGGATGTCAACCTCACCAAAATCCTGTATGGTTTTATCGTCCAGTAAGTGACCTAGGTCACCTGTGTGAAGTATGCGTAGTCCCTCAACTTCGATCAAATACATTATTACCTTACCGCGTCGCCTACCCTTGAATTCGTCATGGTATGCCTCGAACCCCGTTACGGTGAAGCCATTCACTTGGAACTTACCTTTCTTCATAGAGAATGTTTTACCTCCCTCCTTTAGCACTACTTGGTAGGCATTGTGATCGAAATGCTCATGCGTTATTAAGACAGCATCGGCCTTGACCTGAGGCTTGGGAAGCCCTATGCTTCCACCATCATGGGGGTCTACAACGAGCGTGAACCCATCGCTGGACCTTATCTCAAAGCATGCATGGCCCCACCACTTTATTGTGGCCATTGCTGGCACCTATAGGTAAGGCGTTTCTAAGGTTTTAGAGATTTGCAGTACTTCAACGCTGTAATGCGTCTTGGATACTCGAAAAATTCAAGAATTCTAACTACGCACTAAGTAATGGAGCCGTGCCGGGTTGACGGCGCCAGTTCCTTGGATACCGACGGAGGAACGGGTGATCAAGTACATTGTCGAGTTACTTAAGGCAGGTAAGGGCAAAGTAATAGCTGAACTTGGATGCGGTGATGGGCGCGTTGCGGTAGCCTTAGCTAAGACAGGATCTAAAGTCCTATGTATAGAATTAAGGAGAGAGCTAGTACGTAAGGCTAGGCAGAGGGTTCTCAAGGAAAGTGTTGACGACTTAGTCACAGTCATTGAGGGAGATTTTATGCATGTACCGCTTAACAACGTTGACGGCGTGTATGCGTACTTAACTGAAGATAGTAACGCGAAGTTAAGACATAAGCTCGAGTCAGAATTGAGGAGCTATGCCCGAATAGTGACACTAGACTTTCCAATACCTGGATGGGAACCTACCCACGTAACTATAGTGTCCTCCGTAAATGGCGGTAGACCCAGGACACTCTTCCTCTATATCAAGGGGAGATGATGAATGTCGGTACGGGGTTTCCGTTCAAAGCCACTACTAGGTCACCTTGACATGCTGACTCCTCTACCACCGTCGAGTTAGGCTCCACAATCACGGACTTAGTAGTTATTGACCCATTATCCATCACGCACACCAAATCTACTTCCTCTTTCTCGTCCCCCCAATTCGCTATGATGACTTTATTTGACCCATTAATCACGTAGGCAGCAACGTCACCTGCTCTATCTTCCACACTCAGTGGCGGTTGAATGCCCCTTACCGTTGAAAGTAGTATTGTGCCAAAGGCTACGACTATCATTGTTAGTATGAGTTCCGTGTAGAGGTTCTGAATGCCTTTCCTCAAGCACTCACCCATCAAGTAGGAGGGGTAATTAAATTGTTACCTAGTCTCGCCCTTTGAAAGTTCTTGAAGCTTACCTCTGTAGTAAGGACACAGGGAGTTAATCACGCATTCATGGCATAAAGGATTCCTAGCTCTGCAGACCCTACGACCATGCATAATTATCGCTAGGTGCGCGGCTAAGAGGAACTCCGGGTCTCTAGGAAGGAGTTGCAGTACTCTCTCCCTAAGTCTCTCGTATGGTTCACTCCTGTACCCTACGCCCATCCTCTCTAGGAACCTCCTTATGTGTGTGTCCATGGGGAAGGTTGGGTAGCCCCTCACAAACAGCAGGAAGACGTCTGCGGTCTTTGGTCCAACACCATCTATTCTCAGAAGCCTCTCCCTTAATTTCTCAGGGTCCTCCCTCATCAGCGCATCTAGATCGTCCCTAAACTCCTTCAGTACATTGATTATTGTTCGACTCTTTTGGCGTTGCATTCCTGATGGTCTGATTATTTCCTCAAGTTCCTTAACCGATACCTCCTCCAACTTAACAGGGTCTAGGTACTCACCCACCCTTTCCTT
>JALVVU010000032.1 GCA_027023255.1 Desulfurococcales archaeon | reverse complement strand
CTAATAACCACGTAATCATACAGCGCCTCCCCAACCCTGTAGAACCCGCGGAACTCCTCCTCAAACACTTCGTAGTAAGACTTGGCTGGAGGGGAGAGGGAGTGCGGGCTCCTCAAGGCACCGCACGCCCACCCCTCAATACCGTGCGCCTCCCTACCACTCAGGACAGCATAAATAACGCCAGCGACCGGGAAGAGGGTCGCGGCTATCAGGGTCGGGTAGTTAATGGCTACGGAAGGTATTGAGAAGGCCGTTAAGCTAACACCTAAGCCAGCGACACTCAAGCCAGCACTAACTAAGGCTGGCTTAAGGAGAGCGAATGCTAGGCCAGGGAGGACACCTAGGAGGACGCAGAGGGAGGCAAGCAGTAGCTGAGCAACCAGCATAGAGGCGGGAACCTCACGCACGTTACTGAAGGACTTACGTGAGGGCTTGCCGAAGATGGATGTGTAGAACTTTATGAAGCTAGCGGTAGTTACCGAGGAAATGAAGAGGGCGAGGAAACCCAGAACCGGCAGGTACCCGCGGACAGTCATTGTTGACGAGTAAATTAACCACTTACTCACGAAACCGTTGAACGGGGGAATACCGGCAATCGAGAACGACGCTATCAACGCCGTTAATGCCGTGACGGGCATCACCTTACCTAGGCCCCCTAGTACGTTGAGGTTCCTAGTCCCAGTCACGTACTCCACCGAGCCAGCGTTCAGGAAGAGGAGCGACTTGAATATAGCGTGGTTGAGCGCGTGGTAGAGG
Source organism: Desulfurococcales archaeon (assembly GCA_027023255.1). Taxonomy (GTDB): domain Archaea; phylum Thermoproteota; class Thermoprotei_A; order Sulfolobales; family NBVN01; genus WAOL01. The sequence continues at coordinate 3,508 of JALVVU010000032.1, read as the reverse complement.
GAAGCTAGCGCGGCCACCGCCGCGAGCGCCGGGTTCGGGGGACTCACGGAGAGTAAGGTCACGCACGCACCTAGGCCGAGGACGACGTACCCTATCTGACCGACGCTGTGGTATGCGAGCAACCTCTTACTGTCCACCTGCTTTAACGCCATCATCGTTCCGTAGGTTAGGGTCGCTGCCCCAGCAAACGATAGTATCGCTCCCCACAGCAGGTTCGGCGGGCTGAAGAAGAGGAATAGCCTGAACATCATGTAGACGCTGACCTTAATCATTATACCGCTGAGCAGTGCCGACACGTTGCTGGGGGCTTCAGGGTGGGCGTCGGGTAACCAAACGTGTAGGGGGGTCAGCGAGGCCTTAACCATGAGGCCAGCAAAGAATAGACCGATAGCAATCATCGCTATCACAGGCTCGCTGGAGAGCATCGCGTTAAGTGACGTAGCGACCTCCCGGAACCCCGTCCCATGCGGTAAACCTCCAAGAACAATCACGGCTACGCCTCCAGCAATCATGAGTTCAGCCAGCACCTTAGTCAGGGTGAAGTACTTCAGGCCAGCAGCTACCGCCACTCTCCTACGGTACTCGAAGGACACTAGGAATTGGGATGTCAGCGTCATGAGCTCCCAGAAAATGAAGAACCAGAAGAGGTCGCGAACAGTCACAACGAGGTACATCAGCAGGATGAATAGCGAGTAGTTAACGCCGAAGAAACGCAGGTCATACTCACTCTCAAACCTCCTCAGATAGCTTAGTGAGTATATGGATGATGCTAGACCCACGATGCCGAGCATTAAGACGAAAGTAGCGGAGATGCCATCGATCCCGAACACAATAGTATTAAGCGGCCAGGGCACGGTGTTCGAGGATCCCCAAAGACCTGTCGCAATGCTTAAGCGTATCCTCACCCCGAAGAGGGGGCACATCAGGGCCACGACCAGCATGAGGACGGAAGAAAGTGAGGTTAGTACTGAGATGAAGGCACGCGTCACAACACCCTTCCCTAGGATGAGGGATGCAGCGGAGCAGAGGAGGCAGGAGATCACAGGTAGTAGAAAAAGCACTTCGGGTTGAGTGAGGGGGAGGTTAACCATCTAGTAACACCCTTAACAGAGCTTCCTCAGATACACCTTATGATGTATGAAGTCTATCTCATCTATCGCTACATCCTCTAACCTCTTCCTAGCACCGTCTATCCTGACGAGCTCTATCTCCTTACCTGAGGACTTCAGGAATGCGACGTCATCCATTACTTCCTGCTCCCCACCCTCGCCTCTCAAGTATACTTTCGACTCACACACGATGATCACCTAGGCTTGCGGTTGTCTTAAGGTCTTTTCGAGAAGGAGATTAGCTTGGATGTTAGGTGAAAAACATCTTCCTTTATGGGTGAGTTCCGGGGGAGGGTGTTTAGCCCTAGCCCCTCCTCCTCCGCTTTAATGACGTTGTCATCCCACCTGATTAGGTGGGTTAGCGGTGCTTTGCCGCGGAACACTCTAGCCACTAGTTGGAGGGTCTTTATGTGGTCCCTTACCTTATTCACTACTAGGATGTTGTTGGGGACTCCTAACTCGCTGGCCATCCTCATTAGCTTTGAGGCTATCAATAGGGACTTAACGGTTGGTTCCGCGACCGTTAGGTTGAACTCGAACTTCTCCGCTAGGCCCCTACCGAATACTTCGGCCCCCGCCTCGGAGTCAACTATGACTACGTCATTCCTACGCATCATGACGTGTAGTAGGAAGGCCCTCGCCAGCGCTATTGCTGGGCACATGCATCCCTCCTTACTAGCGTCTATGCTACCCACAACCACTAGCTTCAGGTTCTCAAGCACCTTAATGCCGTACTTGTCGGCTATGTCATCAACCCTAGGCGTCAGTGAGAAGAGCATGCCCCAACCCTCACCGGGCCTAGCACCCGTCCTCTCCTCCGCTAGTTCCTCGTTCTTCGAGAGGGGCACGATCGCCTCAGCACGTTCCGCCGGTACGCCTAAGCTGAGGGCTAGGTTCGGCACGGAGTCCGCGTCGAGTGCTAGCACATTGTACCCGTTACTAGCGAAGGACATGGCTAGCAGGGCGGCCACGGTAGTCTTCCCGGTACCGCCCTTCCCCGACACGAGGATCTTCGTTGCCCTCCCCCTCCATTAAGCTAAGTGATTGTGTCGCGCTCCTTACGTTGGCCACCCTAACTTCCTGCGCTTCTCCTCAATCACCTCGATCATTACCCTAGCCGCCTTGACGGGGTCTGGCTCGACGTAGAACTTACCTCCAACCACGTCCTCCACGTCCTCAGTGAGTAGCTTAGTAACCCTCTCACTGCCGAGTACTGGCGGGACAGTGCCTAGGTGCGTGAAGACTCCTGACGCTACAAAGTACGTGCCTATGCTTACCGCCTTCTCACTCATCCACTCAGGCGCCGACCCAACGACGGGTAGTTCAGACATGTCCACGCCGACGGCGTCAGCGAGCGCCGCTATGGCTAGGAGCATCCTCGAGCAGTCCACACAGCTACCCATGTGGAGGCATGGCGGTATGTTGAGGGCCTCGCAGATCTTCCTTAGGCCCGGCCCAGCCATCTTAGCGGCTTTGGGGCTTAGGAGGCCGTGCATGCCGGCGGCGATCGCCCAGCACCCGGTACCCACGACTAGGATGTCGTTCTTTATCAGCTCCTTGGTTAGGGTTACGTGGCTGTAGTTATGCTTTACCTTGGGGTTCACACACCCAACTACCCCGGCTATGCCCTTGATGGTTCCGTCCCGTAAAGCATTCACCAGGGGCTCTAGGGTTCCTCCGAGTGCCTCGAGTATTGCCTCGACGCTGAAGCCTGCCACGATCTCCATCTTGTGTTTAGGTATGTACATCCTCTCCTTAGACCTGTTGGGGTAGTTCTCGATCGCTACCTTAACTATCTTCTTAGCTACCTCCTCGGCGTGTTCGGGCTCGAACTCAATGTGTAGGGCTCCGGGTATGTGCATCTTCGGCTCAGTAGTTATTACCTTGGTGTGGTAGCATCCCGCAACATCTACTAGGGCTGGCATTACACACTGGTAATCAACTACTATCGCCTCCACAGCGCCGGTGATGATTGCCAGTTCCTGCATGAGCATGTTACCCGCTATTGGGACGCCTAACCTCATCAGCACCTCGTTACCGGTGCAGCACATTCCCGCAACGTTAACTCCCTTAGCCCCGTACTCCTTCGCCAGCTCCTGCATCTCCTCACTCATCGCTGCCTCAACAACCTTCATTGAGAGTACTGGGTTGTGCCCGTGGACTATTATGTTCACCATGTCCTCCTTAAGCACACCTAAGTTCATGGTGGACTTAATTGGTTTGGGCGTGCCGAACAGTATGTCGCTCAGGATGGTGGCGAGCATTGAACCGCTCCACCCGTCCGCCAGGGAGGTTCTGACGCCGTGCAGTAGGAGGCTGACGTAGTCTGCGTCCACACCCATGTGTGTTCTGTGCATGCACTCACATATCTCCCTATCAATGGCTCTGGGCAGTACCCC
>JALVVU010000031.1 GCA_027023255.1 Desulfurococcales archaeon | reverse complement strand
GAGGACATGATTAGTGAGGAGACCCTCTCAGCCCTACCCAAGGAGGTCAGGGCAGTAATTAGTGAGGTGGATACGTACTCGCCAGTCACGGAGGACTCACTAAGCCTAAGCGTAGGGTACTTAACGCGGGAGGAGCTGAACGCGATCCTCAGAACACTCCCCATCGACATATCCTTCATAGACGCTGACGACAGGTTAAAGTACTGGAGCCCCGGAGAAAGGATCTTCCCGAGGACGAGGACCGTCATAGGGCGTAAGGTCGACTACTGCCACCCACCTAAGAGCGTACATGTAGTTAGGAGGTTGATCGAGGAATTTAAGGCAGGTAAGAGGGACATGGCGGAGTTCTGGATCAGGGTGAACGGCAGGCTGATCTACATCAGGTACTACCCAGTCAGGGGCGAGAACGGAGAGTACCTAGGCACGCTGGAAGTGGTGCAGGACGTGACGAGGATCAAGGAGCTGGAGGGCGAGAAGCGTCTCCTAGACTAGGGGATTTCCGTAGGAACGCACTCGACCCATTTGTAATTGCAATGTTCCATCTTTTTCACCGTTGGGAGCCTTCAGTAAGCTTAGGGGAAAGCTGAAATGCACGGCATGAGTCTCTCCCTTACGCATGATAGTTTTAGTAACAGCACACCCTAAGCCATCAAGTCCTGCACGTTCTTCTTGTCAAGGGTTATGCAGGAGACCCAGCCCCGAGGCCAGCAACACTTATCCCTTTGAATGATGTTCTGAGGAATGGGTGATGAGTTAACGGATTGATGAGTCCGCCCGCGCGTTCCTTCACCCCCATGCTTCGTGGTGGGCGGGCGGTGATTTCTGGGGGACCGCTGAGCGCTGAAACCATATTAATAAAAACTTGTTTCCGTGTTTCTCACCGCTTCTCGTAGGGGAAGTTTTTATGAGTGTTTGTATATAATTATTATTTGGGTGATGTGTAGTGTCGGAGGTTCCCCTTAAACCAATGGGTAAGAGTGACGTGAGGAGGTTAGAGCTAGCACTGATATTCGGGACTCTCTTCAGGCCCGACGTCGTTGAGAGGATTAGGAACGCTGAGGATAGGCTGACTTGGCTTGACTCACTAGTGGTTGCCGCGGCCGCCCTAGCTAGGGAGCGTGCAGGGTACTCCGTCAGGCAGATCGCTGACGAAGTTGGGAGGACTGAAGCCACGATAAGGAACCACCTACAGGGCAAGACCGAGGCCGGGAAGCTAGTTAAGGAGACCTACGAAATGCTCGTCAAGTCCGGCGGCAAGCTGGAGATCAAGCCACCTCAGGAGCTAGTGTCCCTAGGCTTCGCGGCGGCCGAGCAGGTTAAGGAAGCCGTGAGGAAGGAGATGGAAGCGACGCTGAAGAGGCTTGAGGAAGAGAAAAAGAGAATGGAGGAGAGGCTAAAGGAGCTCGAGGCCGTTAAGGCGGAGCTAGAGGGTAAGCTCAAGGAGCTTGAAGAGAGGGCTAAGAAGGCTGAGGAGGAACTAACCAAGATCAAGGAACGGATCACGAACGCCAGGAAGGCATTAGAGGAGACCCTAAAGCTTCTTGAGATCTGACGTGAGGGCGCGGTGCGTAATTAACTAGGTTTACGTGTAAATCATAGATTTTTCTAAAGCCTTAAAAGCAAATAACTCTGTTATTCAAACTGTGGGAACATTGAGGGCGAAGCTAATAGTTACTTTAATCGTGATTGCGTTAGTCGTGGGCTTCGCTTCCGGATACGTAACCAGTAGTATTTTACACGGTAGTAAGGGGAGTCAAAGCAAGCACATAGTAATAAAGTTCTTTGCTGGCGCCGCTGCACAGAAACCATGGGACGAAATCATTAAGGAATTCGAGAAGGAAACAGGCATTAAGGTAGAGGCATACTACGGCGGTTCAGGAAAGGTACTAAGCGTGATGGAGTTCACTAAGGAAGGCGATGTCTTCGCTCCCGGATCGCCGGACTACATGGTGAAGGCCATTAAGGACGGCGTTGTTGACCCTAGTACCGTGAAGATCGTTGCGTACATGGTGCCAGCCATAATAGTGCCTAAAGGGAATCCAAAGCACATTAAGTCACTTGAGGACCTCGCGAAACCCGGTGTTAGGGTAGGAATAGGTGACCCGAGAACCGTTTGCGTTGGTGAGTACGCCGTCGACCTACTCAAGTATAACGGGTTATGGGATAAGGTGAAGCCCAACATTGTTGTGTATGCTGAGAGCTGCTCGAAGACCGCGATGCTTCCAGCAACTAACGCCGTGGACGCGATCATAGGGTGGCACGTGTTCCACTACTGGTACCCCAACAAGACCGAGATAATCTGGCTTAAGCCCGATCAGATCCCTAAGATCTCGTACATACCGATAGCTATCAGTAAATTCAGCAAGAACGTGGACGCGGCAAAGAAGTTCATAGAGTTCGTGACGACCTCACCCTACGCTAAGGAGGTGTTCAGGAAGTACCATTACTTCGCAACCGTTGATGAGGCTAGGAAGTATGCCCCTAACGCTGAAGTACCTAAGATACAGGGTTAGCGACTCACTGCCCTTACTAGTACCCGTGGCTACTTCCTTAGCCTTACTCTACGTTATAGTGTCCGTGATTACTTGGGGAGGGCCTCAATCCCTCTACGCCGTAGTCTCATCGGGTGAGGTGGCGTTCGCGGTAGGGTTAAGCCTAGCTACTTCCGTGCCGGCAGCAGCAACCGCCGTGCTGGCGGGGATCCCTGTTGCTTACGTCCTCTCGAGGCATGACTTTAGGGGTAAGAGCGTGGTGGAGGCGCTCCTTATGCTTCCCTTCGCCATGCCTCCCATAGCCTTAGGTGCTTCCCTACTGATCTTCTTCACTAACACGTGGCTCGGGACGCTCCTCAACAACGTCATCGGCATCGTGTTCGAGGTTCCCGGCCTAATCGTAGCTCAGTTCACAGTGATATTCCCGATGGTCGTTAAGGTGCTTAAATCATCCTTCGACATGATCGACGTGAAGTATGAGGCGGTAGCGAGGACCCTAGGTTATGGGCGCCTATTAACGCTCCTCAAAGTGCTCTTGCCCATGAGTAAGGCTGGGCTCGCATCAGCCTTTATACTGGGGTTCAGCAGGGCGTTGGGCGAGTTCGGCGCGTCCGTAACGCTTGCTGGGGCAACGCGCTTTAAGACAGAGACCCTCCCAATAGCTATTTACTTAACCCTTAGCTCCGGCGACGTCAAGGTAACGGTGGCGTTGATCATCGTGATAATACTGATTGCGTTCACGACCTTACTAGCCATGCACGCAGTAAGTAGCAGGGGGTTAAGAGGGAATGGTGGAGCACTATGATCGAGTTAGAGTCCATCACCAAGAGGTTCGGGAAGCGAGTGGTGCTTAAGCGGTTAAGCCTTAAGGTAAGCAAGTCAACCGTAACGATACTCCTCGGCCCGAACGGAGCCGGGAAAACCACTACTCTAAACGTGATAGCCGGGTTAATAACGCCGGACGAAGGAATAGTTAGGGTTAATGGGGAGGTAGTGTTTCAGAGCGCCGGAAACGGGAAAGAGATGATTAACGTGCCTCCCGAAAGAAGGGGTGTGGGGTATGTCCCTCAGGACTACGCCCTCTTTCCTCACCTAACGGTGTACGATAACATAGCGTTTGGCTTGAGAGCCAAGAAAGTGCCTGAAGACTTCATAAGGAGAAGGGTTCGGGAATTAATGGGCATGCTTGGGTTAGAGGGCCTAGAGCGTAAGAAACCCCATCAATTAAGTGGCGGTGAGAAGCAACGCGTCGCGATCGCGAGGGCCTTAGCCACGGAGCCCAAGGTACTCCTCCTAGACGAGCCCCTGAGCTCCGTTGACCCCGGGTCAAGGGAGTTGATCAGGTCTGAACTAGCATCCCTCCTACGTAGGCTGGGCGTAACCACGCTCATGGTGACTCACGACTTAAATGACGCTTGGGCCCTAGCGGATAGGGTTGCGTTAATGCTTAACGGACGGGTGGTGTTTGAAGGTAGGCCAGATGAGTTAACAGGGTTAGCGAGGTCTGGGGAGGCAGCCCGCTTCCTAGGTTTAAACATTCTTGAAGGCACGGTTGTTGACGTAATTGGTGAGGACTTCGTTAGAGTCCGTTCGGAGGGTCTGGGAGGGGAGGTAGTAGCGAGGAGGTTAGAGAACGTTGGCGTAGGGGATAGGGTCTTACTGACTTTTAGGCCTGATGACGTGATCTTAGTGAAGGGCACTGCACCGGCGGGCTTCAATGTCGTGGACGCTGAGGTGGAGGGACTGAAGGTTATGAAGTGTAACATTAAGTTAGTGTTAAGGTTGAGAGGAGGGGCAAG
>JALVVU010000030.1 GCA_027023255.1 Desulfurococcales archaeon | reverse complement strand
ACTCATCCTCAGACAGCTTAACTATATCGACTTCCTCGCCATTCCTATGGTATATGACCTTACCCTTAACTATCCGACCAGGAGACGGCACTATGTTGGTTAGCGTTCTCGACACTACGGTTTTGCCGCAGCCTGTCTCGCCAACTAGGCAGAAGGTCTCACCCTTATGTATGGTGAAGGAGACGTCCTCGATCGCTTTAACGACGCCTGCGTACGTGTAGAAGTAAACGTATAGGTTCTTAACCTCTATTAGGGGTTCCTGACGCACTTCACTCGACATTACTTACTCACCCCCTCCACCTCCTCTTCTGAGGTCTTCTTCACTTTCTTCACTTTGAACTCAATACTCCTCCTCGTCCTCGGATCTAGGATGTCCCTTAACGCATCGCCAAAGAGGTTCCAGCCCAACACGGATACTAGGATTGCGAGACCTGGGATCATGACTAACCACCATGCACCGTTAACCAGGTACTGAGACCCGTGCTGTACTATGGCACCCCAGTCAGGTATCTTCATCTGCGCACCAAAGAGGAAGCTCAGCCCCGCCTCAACGAGTATTACGTTACCTACATCCATAGTCATCAGCACTAGCAACGACCCTATGATGTTGGGCAGTATATGCTTAGTCATTATACCCGCTGAACTCATGCTCAACGCTCTAGCGGCCTCGACGTAGACGTTATTCTTAGCCTGTAGCGTTAAGCCTCTCGTGAGCCTGGCGTAGCCAGGCCACCACACTATCCACAGCGCCACCACTATAGATAGCGTTTGAGCCATGTTTAGTGCGTCATTAGGCTTAACAGCGAATATAAAGGAAACTAGCCCGGTTAAGTACGGGTTATTAGCTATCGCTAGCGCTATCCTATCCGTTAGGGCGGCGCTTAGGGCTAAGGCCAGTATTAGTCCAGGGAATGCAAGGAACATATCAGTCACTCTCATTATGAGCTCATCGACAGCACCTCCATAGTACCCTGAGACGAGACCAAGCATTATGCCTACTATGATTCCCACAGGCAATACTAAGGCTGTAACTACTAATGAGATCCTGGCGCCGTAAAGCATCTGGCTGAGGAGATCGCGACCTAAGTCATCAGTACCCAGCAGAGCCCCTCCAGTCCCTGGCGGGGCTAGGAAGTACTTCTTGTATTGCCCGGTAGCCATAATGAATGAGAAATCGTAGCTATGTGGGGCGATTATGGGGCCTATGATGCCGACAATTATGAAGGACATGCCCAGTACTAGCCCAGCGATACCTATTGGCGACCTGTTTAGAGCGTAGAGCATTAGCCTCCATTCCTCAACCCTGCTCCTGTTCTTGCGGTACCAGTCCTTCCTGAAGAGCGTTATGGTCTTCACTAAAAATGCGATTAACGCGTCAGAGAACCTATCAAGTATCTTCTTCTCATATACTTCTTCTTCAGCCATTAGAACCTCACCCTCGGGTCTATGATCGCGTAGAGAATATCGACCACTAGGTTAGTTATCACGAATATTAACGCCGCGAGTAGGGTACCGGCGATGAGCACGGGGAAGTCCATGTTAAATATTGCCTGAACCATCGCTCTCCCCATCCCCGGTATACCGAAGACAGTCTCGGTTATCGGTGCGCCACCGAGTAGCCCTCCGAACTGCAGCCCCACCACCGTGACCACAGGCACTAGGGCGTTCCTTAACGCATGCATGAATACCCTGCGGTTCCTCAGCCCACGCATCTTTGCGAAGTATATGTAGTCAGAATTAATTGCCTCAAGGAAGGAGTTTCGCACGAGCCTAGCTATTATCCCTATGCCAGCGAAGCCCAGCGTGAAGCCGGGCAATATGAATCTCTTAATATTCTCTATGAACGTAGTCCAGTCACCACTCAGCAACGCGTCAATTATTGGCACTCCTGTTATGTGTACCTTAGGGTAGGGCACTCCAGCGATGGTTATCCAGCCGAGCATGTAGAAGAACACATATATGAATATGTAACCAAGCCAGAAGATCGGAACGGAAACACCGGTTAGTGCCCACACCCTAACAAGCGCGTCGATAGCAGTATCTTTCTTCAAAGCCGAGATTATACCTAATGGTATGCCGAGCACTATTAGGAAGAAGAGGGCAAATAATGTTAGCTGGAAGGTTATCGGGAACCTAGCCAGCATATACGACATGACCTTGTAATTGAAGAGCGGATCTATTATGCTGTTTGTTAATATACCCTTCATAAAGAAATAATACTGGACATACCATGGATCGTTAAGATGGTACTCCTTTATGATCATGGCAACCACGTGCGGGTTCGCCTTGATACCCCCTGCCCAAGCCCTAGCGGGATTAGCTGGGATCACGAAGGCTATTATGAAGGTTATCAACGTTACACCTATTATTGTTGGTATGAAGGTTATTGCCCTACGCGCCAGGAATCTCTTCAAATCAGCCATTCGAACACACCACCCCGACGTGCTTTACCTGCATCTACGCACCTCCAAGGACAGGAACTAGGCCCAAGTATCTGGGTTAGGGGGAAGAGGAAAAAGGGTTTTCGGTTACCGACCATTAAAGTAATCCCGGAGAGAATTAGCCGCTGTACCCATAGAGCTGCTGCCAGAGCTGCTTGTCCCAGTAGTATGGATTAATCTTCAATATGATGTAGGAGTCCTGCTTGAAACTGGCGACGTAGTATGGTCCCGTCCCTATCGGGTGCGTGTGTAGGAATAGGTGTGTCGGCTCTTTATTACCGGTGCCTATGTACTTTGCCCATGCCGACGGGTTCTTACCCCACTCAGCAGCTTTCATGGCTTCTAGATACTTGCCCTTAAGTTGCGCTACATTGTCAAATAGGTACTTAGCAGGTATGACCATAGTAAATGGGTCGGCAAGGATGTTCAGTATAGCTCCGTAGGGCTTGTATAGCTTCAGCATCACCACGCCGGCAGTCTTCCCGTTATAGCCGAAGAACTTCAGTAGGTCGCTTAGGGACTTGACCTCAATGGTCTTGCCGTTATAGGTGGCGTAGAGCGGGTGCTGTGCTAGGTACTGGTTGAACTCCTTCTCAGTGTAGACTGTGCTTCCATTCACATCTATGAACGTCGTTATCATCCACGAGGGGTCTAGGCCTAACCTAGCTATCCTCCATATTGAGAAGAGCACGTCAGTAGCATTTACATTATATACTTTATTATTCCAAGGATCGTAAGCCTTTAAGCCAGCTCTAATTACGAAGAACCACTCAGTGCCGTCCTTGTTGTGTGCCCACGCAACAGCGGCGTCTGGCACTACATGAGACGTATCATTCTTCCAGTAGGTTACTAGGGTGTCACCTATTTCGTGGAATATCTCCCAGCCAAAGGTCTCGTAGCTCTTGGCCGGGTCGAAGCTCTGAGGCCAGCCTATGGTTGTTATTACTAAGGTGTTCCTATTGTTCTCATAATTCCCTATACCGATTGAGGGCGTTACTGGCGGTTTCTCCTCCCATACTAGGTCCCACCTCTCGGCTAGGACAGGGTTGTAGTACCTGCCCTTAACCCAGTTCCAATAGTCACGCACAATCTTGTTTTGCGCTAGCCAGATCAGAGGCACCTCTAGGTTCGATATTCTCTCAATAGCTTGATATATTGCAACCCTTATAGTTGGATTGACTTCATATCTTCCTGCCTGTATTAGGGCGTCTAATGTAGTGTTTCTGTAGAATGCGGGGTCAATGGTAGTGAATGCTGAGCAGTTCTCTGGGGGTATCTGTTTGGCTGAGAGCTTATACTGCACTACAATGATGGGTTTCCCGCTCACCGACACCGACGCACCGGTCCCGGCAGGGCCTACCGCTATGTAATACTTTGGCGTGTCAATTACCTTCGCTGATGACAGATACTTACCAACATCAGCGGGGCTCTGTACAGTATACACCTTAACTGAGTCAAATTTAGTCCCGCCATATAACATCGGACCTGCGTAGTCATCAGGGTCATTGTAGTCGGGTGCCCAACCAATTATGTACACATCGAACTGCGGCTTTTCCGTCCTCTCTAATAATTGAGGCCATGAGAGTGCCTGAACCATTACTTTGAAGCCTAGCTGCCCCCAGAACTGGGAGAGTAGCGTAGCTATCTTAGCTCTGGCGGTGTTACCCTGGTTGTAGTATATTGTGATCGTGTACTTGCTTGGGTTAATGCCCGCCTTCTGGAGGAGTTCCTTTGCCTTCGCTAAGTTCGTGGTGTAGTTTATGACTTTATAGTCAGTCCACCCCATCATTCCCTTGGGTATCACACCGATTAACGGCACCACAGTCCCAGCATACACTGTCTGCCAAATCATCT
>JALVVU010000029.1 GCA_027023255.1 Desulfurococcales archaeon | reverse complement strand
TTGCGTAGGAGTATTTGGGCAACGCCGTTCTTGACCTTTATTGCGTAACCTGAGGGCCTCACACGGGCCGGGAGCTCGATTCTCTTCCTAATGTGCCTACCTTTGTATTTTAACACTAGATCAACTGACTTTGTTCTGATTCTCTCTATAGCTACGTCTCCGTCTTCCGAGCCACTTGCCTCCACGAGAACTTTTATGACGTCTCCGTAATCACGTATTTCGAGCATGGGCTCGGATAGGACGAAATGATGAATGTTCAGATCCTCGTAACTGAGGTCATCCCACACGTTACCGAACACGTCGTCATCATTTCTCCTCTTTCTAGTCATTATCTCCCCGCACCTCAATACTTGCTTTACACCGTATAAACCTTTACTTTCAGTAAGGAGTCCCTCTAAAATACGAAAGTGATACGCCATGATTATTAAGAAACGTTTTCTGATGGTATTTCATGGTAATACCGTGATTATATACTTACACTTAACTCCCCTAGAGAACCCTAATACGTTTAAGGTTCATCCAGAACTACAGCCGGGGATTAGGGATGGTGGACAAACTGCTCGAAGCGCTAAGGAACGCGGCACTGGCTGCGCTTAAGTACCTGAGGAGCGGTGAGTGCTCCTCTAAGGTCGTGGGGCGCGGTTCCTTCGGCGACGTAACGAAGGCGTTCGACAAGGAGGCTGAGGAAGCAGCAATTAGGTCTTTGCGGGAGGACCTCAGGAACGTGTTGATAGTTAGTGAGGAAGTAGGTGTTATGAGGTTAGGTGATTTACCGCAACCGGAGTGGGTCGTGATAATGGATCCTGTTGACGGAAGCACGAACTTCGATGCTGGGATACCGTGGACAGCTGTTGCCCTCGCCGCAGCACGATGGAGGGCTAGTGGGGTTAGGGTAAGGGATGTTGAGGCGGCGGTCGTGGCTGAGGTTTTCCGTGATGTTATCTACGAGTTCAGCGTCGATAGTGGAGTGAAAGTTAATGGGGAACCCGCACGCCGACGTAGCCCCCCAGCCAAGGTATTACTAGGGTATTTCGAGGTCCCTGAAGCTTACAGTGTCGTCCCCGAGTACTGGAGGATTAGGGGTGGGCGCGCGGCACTCAGGTCCCTAGGTAGTGCGGCGCTAGACATCATCAGCGTTGGCTTAGGACGGGCTGAGGCATTCGTTGATGCTAGGGCTAAGCTCCGAAACGTCGATGTTGCCGCGTCCCTAAGGATAGTACATGAGTTAGGGTCTGTGGGGGGTCGGTGTGCGGAGAGCGGCGTAGAAACAGCTCTGGACATCAGGATCGACACCATGGTTAAGGTGCCGTGTTTAATCGTTGGTTACGATGAGAAGTACTTCAACATGCTTGCTCGTGCAGTGCGGAATTCCTTCACCCTTAAATCCTAATCTTTCCTGCCTCAATCAATCTGTTAATGGCTTCCTCGAAGCTCTCATTAGGTGCTAGGACATACTTAAGGAAAACCCCTGTCCGCCCATGTTTATCCCTCCGCGTCAGCACCCTAACCCTTTCCAGCACGGTCTCGACGGAGACGCCAAGCACCTTAGCTACGTAACCCTCATACCCGATGACGGGGGCTTCCCTATGCCCTCTCGGTGTGGGTATTATGAGTACTAACGACTTATTAACACCGGGCACGCGCTTACATGCACGAAGACCCTCAATATCCAGGAGGCCGCCGAACCTGTAGAACTCCCACTCGCGCGTCCCGAGGTGACGTAAGGGGAATGAAACGGTTCTCAAGCCATGCGCATCTAACTCCACGTACGCCTTAGGGGTCATTGCTGGGGTTGCTTGAACGACGTACCTACTCATTAACGTAAGCCCCGCCCTCTCCAAGCATAGCTCGACTAGGTACGGTTGAACAACGTAGGGAATGACAACGTCGACATCACTCCCCTTATCCACGTCTCCCCGCGCCACCGAACCATGCACTATGGGTTTCAAGCCGCAGGAGGTTAACGCGTTCATGATCCTTAACGCGTCATTCCTAAGCTCCTTCAGTATGCGCCACCGCACCTCATCGTACAGCACTTCCCGAAACTCAGGGGTCCTCTCGACCTTATGCTTCGGTACCTTACCCAAGGCTGAAACCCGCTCACTTAACCCTTCTTAGGAGGGCGTAGAAGAAACCTATGGTTGGGTGCTTGTGGGGCCAAGCGCGCATGGTGCCCTTAAGGAAACCTGGTTCGTAAGGGCCTCGGAGCTCAACTAACTCCAGCTTCGAACCCTCCTTCTTGAGTAACCTCTCAATTACGTCTTCGTCCTCCTCCTTGAGGGCGGAGCATGTCGTGTACAGTATGAGGCCTCCCGGCTTAACCAGCTTGAGCGCCGCCTTAAGCATCTCGTACTGCAACTGAGCAAATTTAGGTACTTCACCCTCCATGAGTCTCCAACGCAGGTCAGGATTCTTCATTATGGTTCCGTCCGAGGTGCATGGAGCGTCCACAAGTACCTTATCAGCGACACCCCTACCAAGTATCGCAGGCGCCTTCCTAGCATCCTCCACATGTATGACGACGTTTCTCACGCCTGTCCTCCTAAGTAACTCCTTCATCCTCCTTATTCTCCGCTTATCGATGTCGAAGGCATGTATGACGCCCTCGTTCTGCATTAACTCTCCCATCAACTCAGTCTTACCTCCGGGCGCCGCTGCTAAGTCAACCACGAATTCACCAGGCTTGGGGTTGAGTATGTGGGGTGCTAACGCCGCTGCTTCCTCCTGGATCACGATCTTCCCGTCCTTGAATAGGTCTGAGGCGTCGAAATTGTAGGGGCCTTCGAATCTAAGCACAGTTGGCACCACGCGGGAAACCTCCGCCTTAATCCCTTCCTTTTCCAGAGCGTTGACCACGTCATCCACACTTGCCCTCAGCGTGTTGACCCTCACGCTTATCTTGGGCTTCCTGTTAAGGGCCCTGAAGTACTCCTCCGCCTCCTGCATTCCGAGTAACTCGCTGATCCTCTTGACGTACCATAGTGGAAGCATATACTTGAACATGAGCTCCTCCTCACGGTTCCTCGGCTTCGGCTTATACTTCCTTAACTCCCACGACACATCCCAGAACCACATACCCACGAAGGGGTGTGACCTGGTGGAGAGGTACGCCGATATTCGTTTCCGCACTTCATGCGGGTTCTCATATCTAATGGAGTTCCTGCTGAATGCCTCAAGCTCCGTGAAGACACGTAAGGCGGCTCTTAGATGGGGATCCAGGAGCAACACGTTCTTAACGCCAGTAACCTCCTTAACAACTAGGTCGAGGATTCCCTGTCTCGCCATGATCCTGTAAAATATGGCGGTCAGTGGGGGGTCCTTACGCTTACCAAGTATGCCGAACTTCTTGAATACGTCTCGCTTCGCCTGCTGAGAAGGCTTTACCTCCTCAGCTTTCTTAACCGCCTCAACTAACGCTAGGACGTCCCTCCATCCCAGCAGCACAGGTTCCTTCCTCTTTGTTTTCCTAGAGCTCCTCACGCCACCACACCTGCGTTCAGTAAGTACTCAAAGGATAATTAGCATGCACGCCGCACATCACAGCGTTATCACTTAAGACTCCGTAGGTGGAGCACGTAACACTGCGGCCGCAATAACGCTGATCAGCAACGCTGTAGTTATGACGACGGCGTACGCTGCCTCACTTAGAACGCCTGATGTTAACCCCATCTCAGCGATTAACGCAGCCACCGATATGTTTGGGAGAGTCGTCATAGCTAATTTCCTACTTATCCTCAAACCACCGGTTAGTGCGAGGAACTTCCTGAATAACTCAACCTTACTCACCCACAACGCAATTGTCAGGAGCAGTATCACTAGGTAAGCAATAGGTGTTGAGGGTGGCACGAACCTTAACCCAACGACGAAGAAGAATATTGGGGCAAGAAAACCATTAGTTATGCCTCTCAGCTTATTCTCAACGGTTTCAGCAGCCCTCACGCTCTCCGAGAGGGCTAACCCAAGAATGAAGGCTATTATTGATGCACTAACGCCTAGCTCTTGGGAGAGTAGCGCAAGTATTAGGAGGGATGCAATCACTATCCTTAACTCAGCCTCCGTCTCCCTTCGAGTCGGGAGCGAAACTATCACGTAGCGAGCTACCTTAGGGAGAACTACTAGGGCCAGCACAGCCATGAGTAGGTACACAAGTATTGTTCGTGTAACGCCACCGATCAAAGTAACGAACGCCGTTATGGATACAAACTGCATTATGAGCGTAGGGATAACCACGGAGTTACCTGCCCTCGTCCTATCCAGCCCTAACGCCTTAACCAGCGAGTAAGTCATAACAGCAT
>JALVVU010000028.1 GCA_027023255.1 Desulfurococcales archaeon | reverse complement strand
ATGTTCGGGGCCGGGATGCGTGACCCCAGCAAGCACGTCGTAGCCATCGTGCCTGTCCCGGGGAGGGAGGGTGACGCGTTGCCTGTGGAGGAACTCTTCAGGTCCTTAGGATTCAGGGTTGTTAGGGTTAGTGTTGAGGAGCATGATGACGCGGTCGCCACGTACGTGGGGCTCTCCTACGTAGTGGCTACGTCCCTAGCCGCAACCCTAGTGAAGCGTGGGCCACCGCTTACGGGTGAGTTAAGCGGCACGACCTTCAAGCTCCTCCTCACGCACTGCGCTGCGGTAATGAGTGATGATCCCGGATTCATAGAGTACGTGGTGTCTGAGGGGAGGGTTAGGGAGCGTGCGGCCCAGCTGCTCGAGTCCCTCGCGAGCTTGCTTGAGGGTTCACCGAGCGTGGGGTCCGTGGTTAGGTTGTTTAGGGGTATGGTTGGGGAGGAATTCATTAGGGAGGCATACTTGAAGCTTTACGATATTATTGAGGGACTCACTAATTAAGGCTGGTTACATGTTTTTATTATATATTTTTGAACAGTAAACTATTTTATCTGAGATACTAATGTGAGAAGGAAGGTAGTCAGTGTTGAATATGACATACGTGGTGCGTGAAGCGCGCGTGAGCAGGCAGTACGTGACCGCCTTAGTAATCATCGTTACGCTCCTCCCAGCAATCCTCGCTGCCACCTCACCACCTTTGCAGGCTCAGCAGGGGTTGAGTGTTAGTGAGGAGTGGGTTCTGAACACGGGTTCAGGCATACCTTACAGCATTGATTTATCAGCAGATGGCTCCACAGCAGTCGTAGCTATCGAGTACCCGGCGAAGCTCTTAGTGGTGGATGTGGTCGCGGGTAAGATAGTGAAGGAGGTGGGTATATTCAGTAAGGATTACTACGCGTCATTCGCCGCCATAACGCCTGACGGGACGAAGGCAGCCATACTCCTAAGCAGGCCTGTCAGTAAGGACAACTACGTGTTTAGGGTGGCGTTAGTGTCGGTGAGTACCGGGAAGACATTATGGATGAGTTCGGAGTACCTAGGCTACGGATGGAACGTGGACTTCAGCGACGACGGGAAATTAGTGGTCGCGTCACCAGGTAGCGACAACACCATATACGCCTTCAGAACATCTAACGGTGCGGTAGCGTGGAAGACTGAGCTGTCAGGGGTAGCTAAGACCCTAGGGGTGAGGGCGGGCGGCGGTAGAGTGTTCGTTAGCACCGTAACGAGCAAGGGTGAGGGGACGGTAGTGATACTGAGTGATGACGGTGATGAGGTCAGTAGGATTAAGAACTTACCTGGAAAACCCATACTATCTACCCTTTCCCCCGACGGCAAGCTCCTAACCATCCCAATAGGCCTGACTGAATCAGAAAGCAGTTTCAGGGGTTGGGTAGCACTATACGACACCACCACACTGAAGAGACTGTGGTTAAGTCCCGACCTAGGTGAGTATCCGTGGGTAGCTGCTTTCCTACCCTCCCAACAGGTAGTGGCGACGGTACTGGATAACGGTAAGGTGTGCTTCCTATCAATTAGCGACGGCTCGGTACTGAAGTGCGAGACCCATAAAGGGTGGGCTGGCGACTCACTAGCCTCAATACCTTCACGCGGCTTAGTGATCGCGACCATGGACAAGAAAGTATCGAGTGATGAGTACGTTGGGAAGATTATCGCGTACCGCGTCAGCCTAGCTGGGGGCGGTCAACCAAGCACCACAGCACCACAAACAACTACTAAGCCATCAACAACCCAACCAACAACACCGAAAACAACCCCGATCACAACGCAGGCAGGCACAGGCGCAGCGACCGGGGACGTAACCACCCCAGCAACAACCACTAAACCAGGCGGGGGCGTACCGTGGACCCTAGTGGCCGGTGGAGGCGTTGGTGCCGCAGTAGCGGTGATCCTAGCACTAATATTCCTTAAACTCAGGTCTAGGCAGAAACCCGCCTACATGCCCCCGCCACCACCGCCACCAGCATGAAAGCCCTCACTAAGGCGGTCACCCACAACGCTAAGTGTAGGTTTTCTCACCCATAACACGTGAAGCCCCATAGCATTATGCCCTAAAATATGGGATAATTAAGTTAATTTGCCGTTAACCATTGATAAGTGAAAGATAAACTAACACAGTATTATCCCTGCAGTGACTTACGCACGCATACACGCGTGAGCCATGGGGGCACTCATTAATAATGCTTCAAGGATGACACAGGGGTTTGGAAACCGTAATCATTTTGACATACAACTTTAAATACCCGCCTCCGAGTGGTAGGGGGTGACGAGGTGTGAGTTTTAACGGGAGCGTTGAGCGTTACGCGTGAAGACCTGAGTGCTGGCGGGTTAGTTCGGGCCCCCAGCACCGTCGCTTGGCTCCCGAACCCTTCTTCCATTGCTTAAGGAGGTGCGTCAGTCGTGGGTAGTGGTGTGAAGATAGCTGTGGATGTGGGTGGAACCTTCACGGATGTCGTGGGGGTGGATGAGGGTGGTGAGGTTATTAGGTTGAAGGTACTCACGACCCCCCGCGACCCCTCCGAGGGCGTGGTTACGGGTATTAGTAAGGCGATTGAGGCGCTACGCAGGGTTAGGGGTGAGGGTGACGGCGTCCGCGTTGATGTAGTGGTGCACGCCACGACCATAGGGACGAACACTTTCCTAGGGCAGGTAGGGCTTGACGTGCCTAAGGTAGGGTTAATCACTACTGAGGGCTTCAGGGACCTCCTCGAGATAGGTAGGCAGAGAAGACCTGAACTCTACAACGTGTTCTTCGAGAAGCCCAAGCCCCTAGTCCCTAGGAGGCTCAGGCTAACGATCCCTGAGAGGGTAGGGCCTGGAGGTCAGGTCATAACGCCCTTGGATGAGGATAGGGTTAGGGACGCCGCTAAGGTGTTTAGGGAGGAGGGTGTTGAGTCAGTAGCTATTTGCTTCCTCCACTCCTACGTAAACCCCGCCCACGAGGCGAAGGCTAAGGAAATACTGGTGGAGGAACTCCCAGGCAAGTACGTTGTGGCGAGCCACGAGGTCGACCCGGAGTACAGGGAGTTCGAGAGGTTAAGCACGACCGTAGTTAACGCTGCATTAATGCCTGTACTCACTAAGTACTTCGCCAAGCTCGACGCGGAGTTAAGGAGGTTCGGCGTCAGCGGTGACCGCCTACTCATAATGAAGTCAGACGGTGGGTTCGCGAAGCCCTCCGAAGCCTGTAGGGTACCGGCATCAACCATTGAGTCAGGGCCTGCGGCCGGCGTCATAGCTGCGGCCCACCTAGCCAAGGAGCTCGGGATCAGGAACGTGCTGAGCTTCGACATGGGCGGCACGACAGCCAAGATCTCCACCATAGTTAACGGGGTTCCGGAAGTCACGGAGGAGTTCGAGGTCGGTGGGGTCGTGCATAAGGGCAGGCTAATCAAGGGGAGCGGGTACGTGGTGAGGTACCCCCACATAGATCTCGTGGAGGTGTCGGCGGGCGGCGGCACCATAGCTTGGGTGGATGAGGCAGGGCACCTAAGGGTGGGGCCCTATAGCGCGGGCTCCGACCCGGGCCCCGCATGCTACGGGAGGGGAGGTACGGAGCCAACCGTTACTGACGCCAACTTAATTCTCGGGAGGTTAGGTGAGGCGCTAGCCGGAGGGGAAGTCATGGTGAGGAAGGACTTAGCGGTCAAGGCGTTCGAGGAGAGGATCTGCGGTCCCGCGGGTCTCAGCCTTGAGGAGGCCGCGCACGGCGTCATTAGGTTGGCGAACACCGAGATGGGTAGGGCAATACGCATAGCTACGGTGGAGAAGGGCTACGACCCAAGGGAATTCACGTTAATAGCGTTCGGCGGCGCGGGCCCCATGCACGCGTGCGAGCTAGCTGAGGAGCTCGGCGTGACTAAGGTCGTGATCCCTCAAGCACCGGGTGTTTTCTCCGCCCTAGGCCTTCTCCTAGCTGACTACAGGCACGAGTTCAAGGCAAGCGTCCTCAGGAGCATTACGGAGTTAAGTGATGGGGAGCTAGAGGAGATCTACGCATCCCTAGAGGCTAAGGCCCTAGAAACCCTCTCGAGGGAAGGCGTCAGCAAGGACGACGTGGTCATGGTCAGGTACGCGGACCTCAGGTACGTTAAGCAGTCCTACGAGCTAAGCGTTGAGGCGCCCAGGCCAGTCCCCGAGGGAGGGGTCGCTAAGCTGAGGGAGGCTTTCGACAGGAGGCATGAGGAGATCTACGGGTACTCAATGAGTGACGAGGTGATGGTCGTTAAGGTTAGGGTGACTGCCGTGGGTAAGGTGAGGAAGCCCTCCCTAAGGGTAGTTAAGGAAGCTATAG